>JAPLHK010000081.1:0-6204 GCA_026389715.1 Chloroflexota bacterium | reverse complement strand
TTTGCTGCACAGGCGCACCGGCTGTGCTTACCGTATCCCGATGTCGGAGCTTTTTGTCGGTATGGCTTTTGCCATAGCTGAATATAATGGCGTGACAGAGGTCCCCCATATCCGCGAGAAACTGACCGAAGCCGCCATGTATCTCCAGACGCTGAAATCGCTTATACGCGCATCCTGCCTCGATTTTGTGATGCATGGTGGGATGCCCGTGCCGAACCCTGTGACCACCAATATAGCCAAATACCATTTTGCCGATAAATACCATAGCCTGGTGAAGTTGATCCAGGATATTTCCGGCGGGTCCCTAATTACCAAGCCGACCTATTTGGACTGGCAGAATCCGGAGACGCACGGTTTTATGGATAAATACTTTAGCGGCAAGGCCGGCACTTCGGCCGAGGCGCGTCTCCGTATGTTCGACTTGATCCGCAGGCAGCTTGCATCCGAATATGAGGTTATGGTGCTCCACGGCGAAGGATCGCTGATGGCACAGCGAATGATGATACTTGCTGAAGCCAGAGAAGAGCTCAAGCGCTGTAAGAAGATAGCCGACGACATGGCCGGCATTAAGTAGAAAATAAACCGGAGGTGAATAATGGATGTTTCATACCTGTCCTTGGAAGGCAAGGTAGCGCTGATAACCGGCAGTAGCCGCGGTATCGGCAGGTCGATAGCGCTGCAGTTCGCCGATGCCGGCGCTGACGTTGTCGTCAGCAGCCGCAAGCTCCCGGACCTGGAGAAGGTGGCCGATGAGATCAAGACGAAGGGACGGCGCAGCCTGGCCGTGCCGGCGCACAACGCCAAGATGGAGGACCTTAAAAACCTTATGGCACGGGTCAAGGAAGAGTTCGGCCGCCTGGACATATTAGTCAACAATGCGGTCGCCAATCCCGTGATGGCCGATGTACTGCATATGGAGGAGGCGCCCTTCGACCTGATAATGAGCGCCAATGTAAAGGGCTATTACTTCCTGAGCCAGGCCGCAGCAAAAATGATGGTAGAGCAAAGGACGGGTGGTGCAATCATCAACATCGCCTCGGTAGGGGGCATCTTCGTGACCCCGGGACTGGGCCCCTACTGCATCAGCAAGGCCGCCATCATCATGATGACCAAATGCCTGGCAGTTGAGCTGGGCAGCCACAAGATCCGCGTGAACTGCATCGCCCCGGGTATCATAAAGACCAAGTTCAGCGAGGCCCTCTGGAGCAACGAGAAGCTGATGGCCGATTACCTGAAAAAGATGCCACTGGGTAAGATCGGGCAACCCGATGAGATCGCACGTACAGCGCTTTACCTTGCGACGGAGGCCTCGGGCTTTATGACTGGATCCACGCTGATCATCGACGGCGGCGCCAACCTGTAGCAAGACGGGTCACGGAATATATATATAGGAGGGAACACTTTAATGGTTTCGAAAAACTTCGATGTCGTTGTAGTTGGGTCAGGGGTAGGGGGACTGGCCACCGCGGCCATCCTCGCGTCAAAGGAAGGTAAAAAAGTCCTGGTCCTGGAAAAGGAATCCTTCTACGGCGGGCGCATCCTTAGCTTCTATGGAAAGGACAACAATCTGTGGATAATGGACAAGGAGTATTCCTATAAGGATCTGCAGAGGGCGCTGGCCAGCACCGGCACCTGGATCACACATGATACACCATCTTTCGAGTCCGTTGTCAAGAAGGGTTGGTTCAACCACTGCATCAATGATGGCGGGCATGGCCTGTTCTGGGGCGACCGCGGCCGGATCACCTACCTCTGCAAGTACCTGGGCAAGCCTATTTATATGAAGACCAACAAGGGGTTCGTGGTCATAGACAACAAGGACCAGACCAAATGGCACCAGGTTGAGCACGGCAAGCCCTATGAGTGGATGAGCGACGGGGGCAAGTCGGCCAGGAAGCTGCTCAGGGAGATGGCAATGCTGACCTTTGATCAGATCGAGCAGATGAAGGGATCGCTGGGCGATTTCCTCCGGGAGAGGGGATGCAACGAGGAGAACTGGCTCTTCATCCGCAACCTGGCAGGGTCGCAGACGGCCATGGCCAACCCCGATGACATGCACCTTCGCGATTATCTAAAATACCAGTCCATAGCCAAAGACATCCAGATGGACCTGGTTACCGGGTCGGTCGGGCAAATAGACGCCGGCATCGGCACACTGGATATCGCCCTCCAGATCGGGAACGTTATCAGGGCCGCCGGAGGCGAGATTTGGACCGATTCGGCGGTTGAAGAGATCGTCATCGAAAATAAAAAGGTCAAAGGCGTGAGGGTGAAAACCAGGAAGGGAGCCGAGGTAATTGATACCAGCCTCGTGGTATGCAATATTCCTC
Organism: Chloroflexota bacterium; assembly: GCA_026389715.1. Lineage (GTDB taxonomy): Bacteria > Chloroflexota > Dehalococcoidia > GIF9 > UBA5629 > CAIMUM01. The sequence goes on along the minus strand of JAPLHK010000081.1, from coordinate 3,874 downwards.
CCAGGCATGCTTTCAGCGTCATACCTGAGAGCAATTTCCCTGCTGACTTCGTCAAGGAGGTCAAAGAGAAATACTATATACCCGGACTGCTGACCGGCTTCTTCTACTCCACGCGCGATTTCGCCCGCGAGAAGGGCATAGACCCCAGGAGCTTCATATTCCTTTCGGGCGTCACGCAGAAAAAGGGACTGGAGAGCCTGGATTTCGTGATGGCATCGTTCACCTGGTGGGTAAATCACGCTCCCATAGAGATGAGCAGCCTGCTCTTCTCCATACCTCTGTTGGACTGGGAGATGCGCGACAAGGCCAAGGTCAGCGCCTGTATTGCCGAAGCCGAAAGGTTCATGACGGATAACTTCCCCGGCTGGGAGAAGGATGTCAAGTTCCGTTTCTGGACGGCGGGTTCCGAGGCCTATGGCCACTGGCGGCCGATGGGCAAGGACAGGCCGGATAACAAGTCTCCCTGGGTTGAAGGGCTGTATTTTGTTGGCGATCAGTACGGTCTGAAGGAATGGGGAGGTGGTGTCGACGGGGCTGCCCTGTCAGGCGCGCTCTGCGCCGATGCTATTACCGGCAAGGACTACGAAAAACAGATCTTTCCAACCTATCACCGCTCTTCCTGGTAATAAATGAATAGCTTGTAATCGAAAAGGGGCAGGCCCGAGCCTGCCCCTTTTTGTTATTATGGTTAATAGCCTTATTGGGCTGTTACATGTTCGGGCGGCCTTACCTCGTGCAGTTTTATCGAGTCGGTGATGCAGTTTACGGCGCAAACTCCGCAGCCATAACATTTTTCCGGGTTGACATGAGCCTTCATTTTCTTGTGGCCGGCAACCTTTGCCATGTCTATGGCGCCGAACGGGCACTGCTCAACGCAATCCTGGCAGCCGCTGCACGACTCAACGTCGATCCTGGCCTCAAAGCGGCTCTTGGCTATGCCTTTTTCAAGGCCGCCGTAGGTAAGCCAGGGGTACATGAAAATGCAGCAGTCCGGGCAGCAATTGCAGATATAGTGGCCCACCTCCGGCGCATTGCCTACGCTGTGTACCAAACCGCCCTCAGCCGCAAGTTGGAGTATCTCCTTGGCCTCTTCCTTGCTGATTTCCCTGCCGGACCCGCGCTTGATTGCGTAATCCGCGCCCCTATTCAACTGCAGGCATACCTCGAGCGGCCTGTCGCATTTCTGTGCCATGCGCCGGCAGGGGCATTTGACCACCGCCACCCTGTTTGACTTATCGATTACGTCGTTAATATCTTCCATGGGCAAAACTTTTGCCGATTCGTCGATTGAAGCCCGGGCTGGGATAACGCGTGATGCCGGCCGGGGAAAAGACTCTGCCAGCTTGGCTATATCTTTGAACAACTCATTTTCGGAAAAATCCCACCAGGCGTCCAGGAGGTCCCTGCCCCAGAGATCATCCGACCTCATATCGCTGCCGGTGGCATCGTGCAACTGGAAGATATCCCGCGCAGGCTTATAGCCTTTTGATGATTCAAATATCACGCCTTTCTGAAAGAGGTCCTTCAAATTGACCTCTATGGCATCGGGTTTCTTATTTAACTTCTGCGCGATATCTTCTACAGAGGCAGGCAAGAGGTTTGCAATAGTCGCCTGCTCTTCTGTCATCAGGACCTTCAGTATTTTTTTAAACCTTTCCGAGGCCTGGTAGCCATATCTCGTGGCAAAATCCGTGTAGGGATCGCTCATGATAACCTCCAAATTAACGATTAATCAGGGGACAAGCAATATACAGCTAACTGATTGCTGGGAATTTTACCGCATTTTCTCCGGCAATAACAGTGTGTGGTACAACAGTCTGCTGAAATACACTGATTCCAGGAAAAGAACAGAAAAAATCAAAGGCTCTTAAATAGTCCTTATAACCGCAACCACCCTGCCCTGTATCTCGAGATTGTCAGGTTCTGTATAAATCGGCTCCATTTGAGAGTTTGCCGGTTGCAGCCTGATCTTGCCCTCTTCCCTGTAGAAACGTTTTAAGGTTACTTCCTCTTCTTTCTTCAGCCAGGCAGCGACCATATCACCATTGGACGCGCTTTTCACCGATTCCATCAGCACGATATCCCCGTCGTCTATCAGAGCATCTATCATTGACAAACCGCTGACCCGCAAAGCAAATACTTCTTTTCCCCCGGTAATTTCGCCGGATAATTCAAGTGTATCAATGGCTTCTTCATGCCATGAATCGGATTTCAATACGGGGATAGGCGTTCCTGCCGCAATTTTACCGAGTATGGGCACACGGATCGTATTTTTCCTGTCCGGCAACTGTATGCTTCGAAATACCTTTGAATCACGTTCAATCTGGTGGTCACCCTCCAGTACCTTCAGGTGATGTTGTACAACCGCCGTCGAACTTAATTCACAGCCCTTTTGGATATCCCGGACCGTGGGGGCATAGCCCCTTTCGTCATAGAATTCCCGGATAAAATCCATGATCTTTTGCCTGGTTAAGTTGATACCCGGTTTCCTCATATTATTTCCCTTTAAAGCACATTTGTTCTTAAAACAAGTGTACACAATGCTATTTGAGTTTGTCAAGGGGGGCATTATGGATATTTCCCGAACTCCTGTTTGAGAGTAAAAAGCGTATTCCGGCGCTACAACAATTGCTCACATCAGCGTTTCATTATCAGCCGCATCATCAAGCTGCCAACTCACTCCGTAGGCGTTGCAGGCAGTATGCCAATCTGTTGCAGGAACGAAGCTAGATTCCAGTAGTCGGAGTTTCGACGAATCCTGCCCATGCCCAGTTCCGTGATTGAAGCACCCCTCACCGAGTACCTCTTGTTGGTGGCCGGTATTCCAAGAACGTCACCGGTGTGAGTACCGCTCATTATCCACTCCGTGGCTCCCCAGTCACCGGCACTGAACTGAGATGTCAGTTCAAACTTTATGTCATTGGAAAAAGCGTACCACCCAGTGACAAAAGTCTTCAGTTCCTGCTTGCCGCGGTTGACCTTTCCGACAGCCACATCCTCGTATACACAGTCATCTGTAAATAAAGTAAGCATCTTATCCACATCGTGGGAATTCACCGCTGCAATCAAATCTTTCGCCAGCTTTTCTGTATCAGTCGCCATTTCAACCTCCTTTATATTTACTTCGTAGTTCAGCACATACCAGGTACCCGTTTTACTTCAGGATTGGTGCAAAATTCTATCTTGTTCTCTACTGCCTGTGCCTCTTCCTTAACGATTATGATTGCAAAACTATGCTATAAAAATGCGACCACGTTGTCAATGTACGATGCACAGAAAGGTAATAATATCGCCTTACTTGGTGGGGCATTATGGACGGTTCCCGAACTCCTGTTTGAGAGCAAAAAGCTTATTCCAGCGCTCCAGCAATTGCTCATAGCATATTGCACGCATCGCTGTACCAGCAAAGATTGATGGGAAAGGTTTGACATTACTAGTTGACTTCCATAGACTGTGACATAGGGTATGGGGGATGCATGATGAATTGTCCGAAATGCCAGGCTTATAATCCTGAAGGGGCTAAGTTCTGCAACGGGTGCGGAAATAAATTGGAATTCGCCTGCCCCCAGTGTGGAAATACCAATACCCCTGGCAGCAGATTCTGTAATGAATGCGGCCACGACTTAGCAGTACCTTCAGCACCGATACTCAAGCCTCTCTCCTTTGATGAGAAGTTGGAGAAGATACAGCGTTACCTGCCCGGCGACCTCACCGAGAAGATACTGGCGCAGAGGGGCAAGATCGAGGGCGAGCGCCGGCAGGTCACGGTCATGTTCTGCGACTTGAAAGGGTTCACGCCTCTTTCCGAGAAGCTGGGCGAGGAGAGATTGTACTCCCTTGTCGACGAGCTCTTCGAGATGATGATACACAAGGT
>JAPLHK010000090.1:2624-26846 GCA_026389715.1 Chloroflexota bacterium | reverse complement strand
ATCACCGATTTCCCCCTGTTTGACTGGAATGAAGAGAGAAAGATGTGGGATTCCACACATCACCCCTTTACGGCGCCTTTTGAGTCCGATATTCCTTTGTTGGAATCGGACCCGGGTAAGATACGCGCCCGGCACTATGACATAGTCTGCAACGGCTATGAATTATCCAGCGGGAGCATCAGGATACATAACCGCGCTCTGCAGGAGAAGATATTCAGTATGTTGGGCTATGAGAAAGAAGAAATAGAGGCCAAATTCGGCAACTTCCTGGAAGCGCTTGAATATGGCGCGCCTCCACACGGCGGCATTGCCCCGGGTATCGACCGGTTGATCATGATGTTGACCAACAGCAAGACGATACGGGACGTTATCGCCTTCCCCAAAAACCAGGCCGCTGCGGACCTGATGACCGATGCCCCGTCAACGATATCCGACCAGCAGTTGAAGGAGCTTCATCTCAAGATACTGGACGAATAAGCATCGACAGATCTTTTTTTGAGGACAAAATTTTGAATGATATAATAATTCAAGGTGACATGTTTATATGAAAACTACTTCTGAAAAAATCGAAAATTGCCAGGTTGCTTTAAATGTTGAGATGGAAGGGGAGGAAACCCAGAAGTACCTGGGGATTGCACTTGAGCATCTCGCCAGGAAAGTTACCCTGCCGGGCTTCCGAAAAGGAAAGGCGCCGAGTGCCCTGGTTGAACAGCATGTGGGGAAGGAGGCGATTTTCCAGGAGGCTCTCGAACACCTGGTGCCGGCGGCCTACGAAGAAGCCCTGGTAAAGGAGGCGATCGCTGCCATAGCGGAACCCAAGATCGAGCTTATCAAGATAGAGCCGGTAATCTTCAAAGCCACGGTCCCCACCAGGCCGGAAGTTACTCCGGGCAACTATAAAGACATCAGGCTTGAACTCGCTAAAAAAGAGATTGTGGACAGTGACATAGACCAGGTTATTGAGCAATTGCGGATGCAATTCGGGACACTGGTACCGGTCGAGCGCGATGTCCAGTATGGGGACGTCATATCTGCTGATATTGAGGGCAAGCGGGGCGAAGAAAGCATTTTGAACCGCAAAGACGCCCTCTATGAAGTTAACCAGGATTCCAAGTTCCCGGTACCCGGTTTCGCCGAGAAAATGATCGGTTTGAAAAAAGATGCCGAGATCTCCTTCGATATCCCCTTCCCCGATGATTACGAGATAAAGGAAATAGCCGGCAAACAGTATTCCTTTGCGGTGAAAATAAAGGAAGTTAAAGAGAAAAATCTTCCTGAAATCAATGATGACTTTGCCAAGAATGCCGGAAACGAAAACGTCGCTGAACTGAGAGAAAAGATCAAGGCCGGATTGCAGTCACGGGCCGATGAAAGCCTGAAGAAAGAGTTTGAGCATAAATTGATCACCACGCTCATTGAGCAAAGCAGCATCGATTTTCCGCCCGTCCTGGTGGAAAAGGAAATCGACCATTTAATTAATGAAGAATCAAGGAATTTTGCCGACGGCGAGAAGGGCCTTGAAAATTACCTGGGCAACGCCAAAAAGACCATGGAACAGCACCGCGACGATTTAAAGCCGGCTGCCAGTGACCGGGTCAAGGCATACTTGGTGACAAGCAAGATAGCCGAACTGGAAAACATAACGGTAAGTGATGAAGAAGTGGAGCAATCAATCGAAGAGATGGTTAAAGAGGACCCCGATCGAGCCGAGAACATCAGGAAACTTTTCGCTCTGCAGCAACCACGGGAGTCATTAAGGGACATGAAGGTTATCAACAAAGCTATGGATTATTTGACCAGGCTGGTTACCGGACAGGAATGATACTGAATTAATAAGGGAGGTACTGATTTGGATAATTCACTATTTAACATAATACCCACGGTTATTGAGAGCAGCGCCCGCGGCGAAAGATACATGGATATCTATTCGCTGTTGCTTAAGGAGCGGATAATCTTTCTGGGCACACAGGTAGATGACCAGGTGGCAAATGTTATAGTCGCCCAGTTGCTGTATCTTGCCAGGGAGGACCCGGAAAAAGATATCAGCATCTACATACATTCGCCGGGTGGTGTGGTAACGGCAGGGTTGGCAATCTATGATACCATGCAGTTGATCCAGCCTGACGTATCCACCATCTGCGTCGGTTCCGCTTACAGCATGGGCACGGTGCTGCTGTGCGCCGGGGCCAAAGGCAAGAGGTATGCCCTGCCCAGCTCTACCATACATATGCACCAGGGCAGGGCGGGGACGCAGGGGCAGATCACCGATATCAAGATCGCCGCCAGGGAATTTGAGAGGTTGGATGCGCTGATAGCGGAGATTTTAGCCAAACACACCGGCCAGACGCTGGAAAAGATCAGGCAGGATACCGACAGGGACATCTATTTCACTTCTCAGCAGGCCGTTGAGTACGGCCTGATAGACGACATCCTCGCGCCGGGGACCAAGAAAGACAAAAAATAGACCGGCTGTGCTTTCGGTAAGTAAACAAGATGATGGGACTGGTGAAGTCCCATCATCTTTTAATTTCCAGCGTTTATTTTCTTTATTTCCAGGTTTATCTTGGCGGTTAGATCATAGCCGGGTATACGCCTTTTCTTTTCATCGAACAGCGTATTGCCGCTGATCACGATCTTGCCCGAGCTGAAAGCTGTTAAAGTGTGCAGTATCAGCGGTGTCTCGCGTTCAAACCCTTGTTGCCTGATTAATTTGAATAGTTCATTCTCTTGGCCGGCCTGTGCTTTAACGTCGTCAAGCGGGCTATTGCTTATAGCAGCCCAGTGCGGGTCGAACGCGGGGCCTTTGATCGGGTACCGGCAAAATGAAATGACCGGGCCCCTGTCCAATGCCGTGGTTACCAGGTGCATCATAACCCCGGATTCATCTGCGTTCTCCTTTATGAGCTGCCAGATGACCTCCTGCCAGGTTCCCCTGGGGCCGGTGGGCAGCGCGGGATGCAGGTTGATCATGTCGTAGCGCGCACACATCTCAGGGCCAACTATCAGCATGTATCCTGCCAGTAAACATAGTTTGCAGTCGAAAGCTTTAAGTTTGTCCATTACCCGGCGGTCGTACTCAACCCGCCAGCCGGGTAGATTTCCGTCTTTTGCGCCTACCGGCTGTTGATAGCCCTGCGCAAAATTTTTCACAGAAAAACATATAAGCGGAATTTTATAATCGTTGACCTGTTTTATGAAAAGGTCGGTATTTTCTGATTCTCCCGGTTCCCTGCTGCAGAAAACGAAGTCAATCCGGACGTCGAGCGCGCCGTTTTGAATTTTATCGAATACAGAATTGAGTAGTATCCTTGAACTGTTGCCGCGCGCGGTGGAAAACCAGCCGATGTGAAGCATGTTTATCCAGCTTGCCCGTGTTGCCTGCGAAGCCTGGCCGCCGAGCTGATAATATGGATCAGCGGGCTTGATTTTTTCCCGTAGAGCTTTGCGATTGACAGTGAGGACAGGAACTCTTCCTTAGTGTTGAAATCGGCCATCTCCACGTATGCATAGCCGATCTCGGAAGGGCTGTGGCCGTCGGAACCGTAGCTGATGATTTTATTGTGCCTCGCTGCGAAAGCGCGTGCCCGGCTTTCGGCGCCCGGGAACAGGCTGCGCGAATTAAAAACCTCGATGATATCCACCTGGCCGGCTATGGATTCGAGCACCTTCAGGTTGCGGAAGGCCGAAGGCCTGACTCTGTCAAAAGGGTGCGGGATATTGACCAGGCCGCCCTGCCCTCGTATCAATTTGATCGCCTCTGCCACCGGGATTTTATCCGGTATATCCTCCTGTAAAAACATCCCCATTATCTCGCCATAGGGGGTACGCACTTCCTCACACACAATGATTTTAAAGGGGGCGATCTTCTGCAGGTCCCTCGCGCCCTTAGTGGTACCGTGATCGGCAATGGCCACGCCGTTGATACCTTTCTCAAGGCAGGTTTTTATAACCTGATCATAAGACATACTTGAGTCGATAGAGTGCCAGGTGTGAACGTGAAGATCGGCTTTAAGCAATTACCAGCTACACCCTTTCGAGATAAGTCCCGGTCCTGGTGTCTACCTTTATCTTATCACCTGTATTTAGGAAAAACGGGACCTGGATGGTTATACCCGTTTCCATTTTGGCGGGCTTACCGCCGGCGCTGGCAGTATTGCCTTTAAAGCCCGGGCCGGTTTCAGCTATGGTCAGTTCCACTGATAGCGGGAGCTCCACTCCTATGGGTACGCCCTTATGGATAAGCAACTCAAGATTCATATTCTCTACGAGGTAATTTACCGTATCTCCCATCAGCACCTTGTCCACCGCGACCTGTTCATAGTTCTGGTTATCCATAAAATGGTATAAACCACCGTCACTGTAGAGAAATTGTACCTGCCGCCTTTCCAGGAAGGCCTTGGTAAATTTCTCACTTGCCTGGAAAGATTTCTCAATCAAGTGTCCTGCCTTCACGTCACGTAGCTTTATCCTGATCTGTGCCGAACCCCTGCCCATCTTAATATGCGAGTAGTCCAATACCTGGTAAAGCTGACCATCCAGCATAATGGTGATGCCCTTCTTCAGTTCACCGGCGTCGATCATGGTGTGTTAGCCTCCTTTCATACGGGACTTTTTAGCTGCGTGCGTCAGCGTCCTTAATTTGCCCCCGGTTATGGTTACCGTGTCTTCAATCCTTACACCACCCCAACCCGGCAGGTATATCCCGGGTTCGATGGTAAAGACCATATCGTCCTGCAGTATATCATCGCTGAGGGTCCCGATACGGGGCGATTCATGCGTCTCAAGGCCGACCCCGTGGCCTAGTCCATGACCGAAAAATTCCCCGTATCCAGCACTGTCTATCATACCACGGGCCAGGGCATCGGCCGAACGTGCACTCATGCCTTTTTCTATCAAAGACAGGGCGGTCATCTGGGCACCCAGCACAATATTATAAACCGTATTAAATTTCTCTGTCTCGTCCCCGATTATAAATGTGCGCGTCATGTCGCTGCAATATCCTCCGCAGCGGGCGCCAAAATCGATGATGACAGTTTCCCCCTCGCCAATCGTCCTGTCGGACGGTTGAGCATGGGGCAGGGCCGCGTTGGGCCCTGAAGCTACAATGATCTCAAAAGGCAGCGTATCGCTGCCGTGACGGCGCAACATGGATTCCAGGTCCCATGCCACCTGCTTTTCCGAGATGCCTGCCTCCAGGTTGACGGCGACAGCCTGTATGGCGTCATCCGCGATTTTGCAGGCTTTTTGGATGGCGATAAGTTCACCGTCGTCTTTCAGCATGCGCAGGGATTCAACCATGTTTTTCACGGGCAATAGCTTGAAGGGAGGCTTGGCGGTTTTAGCAATCTGGTTAATGGTCTGATAGATAGAATATGCCACGTGGTCAGATTCAAAGCCAAGTTGGCTTATAGCTAATTTCGTTAGGAGGCCGGGTAGCCAGGATTGTAGGTCGCCGCCGATATGCAGTATCTCGAAGCCGGCAGCCTCCTGTTTGGCCTGTTCTACGTAGCGGAAATCTACCGCCAAATATGCCTCTGAGGAGGTTATCAGCAGCCAGCCGGCGGAGCCGCGGAAGCCGGACAGGTACCGGCGGTTATGCTCTGAACCGATCAACAGGCCGTCGGGCCCATCGGGCAGCAATTTGTTACGCAGATTTTGCAGCCTCTGCATATTAATTAAGGGGCATCTTATAATTCAGCCGGTTATGCTTTATTGTTTCCCTGTGTCAGTTTCCGCTGGCTTATCCTCTTTTTGGGCACTCACTATTTTCCTGGTGGTTTTACATTTGGGGTACTTGCTGCAGGCCAGGAACTTGCCGAAGCGCCCTGCCCTTACCACCATGTCGGCGCCGCAGGTCGGACATTTCTCATCGGTTGTTTCCGCCGCCGCGGCAGGTCCATCGCCCTGCTTTTTTGCCCAGACGCCTTTGCCTGCGAGGGCTTTTTTCCCGGTACACCTGGGGTAATCGGGACAGGCCATGAATTTACCGTAGCGCCCCTTCTTCATCAGCATGTGCTTGCCGCATACCGGGCAGGGCTCATTGGTAACCTCGGGCGTGGCGTCGGCGCCGTTCGACTTCTTACCTTTACACTCGGGGTAATTGCTGCAGGCCAGGAATTTGCCGAACCTGCTCGATTTCAGCACCATGGGCTTGCCGCACTCGGGGCATTTCTCTTCAGATGTAATCACGATCTTCTGCAAATTCTCCAGCGCATGGGCCAGGTCGGTTTCAAACGGAGTGTAGAACGATTTTATCACGGTCAGCCTGTCGAGCGTGCCCCTGGCGATCTCATCCAGTTCCTCCTCCATCTTAGCCGTGAAATTAAAATCCACGATATTGGGGAAATTGGCCACCAGCAGGTCGTTGACCACCATACCGATCTCCTCGGGGCGGAGCTTACCGGCATCTTTATATACGTATTCCCTGTCCTGTATGGTCGAGAGGATAGGGGCGTAGGTGCTTGGCCGGCCTATCCCTTTTTGTTCAAGGGCCTTAATTAAAGTGGCCTCTGTATAGCGTGGCGGGGGCTGGGTGAAAAATTGATTGGTGAATAGTTCCTTAAGATTTAGCAGTTCAGCCTCTTCCAGGGGAGGAAGGACGTTCTGTTCGCCCTCGGCATATTCATCCTTCTCCTCGTCATGCCCCTCGATATACAGCGCCATAAAACCGGGAAAGCGCAATGCAGACGCCTTGGTTTGCAGAAGATAGACCAGGGCCTTCTTTTCTCGCCGGACGGCCTCGATATCGACGGTGACCGTATCATAGACGGCGGAGGACATCTGGCTGGCAACCGCCCTTTTCCAGATCAATTCATACAGGTTAAACTGGTCCTTATTCAGATAGCCCTTGATCTTTTCGGGTTCCCTGTGCGCCCTGGTGGGACGGACGGCCTCGTGCGCTTCCTGAGCCATCTTTACCTTTTTGGTGAAGTGCCGTGGAGACGAGGGTAAATATTTAGCGGAAAATTTCGAGGAGATAAAGGCGCGCATCTCATCAACCGCGGATGCGGCGATATGGGTGGAATCGGTCCTCATGTAGGTGATCAGGCCGGTATCGCCCTCCTCCCCGATGGACAGTCCTTCATAAAGCTGCTGGGCGATGAGCATGGTTTTCTTGGCAGAAAAATGCAGTTTACGATATGCTTCCTGTTGCATGGTGCTGGTGATAAAAGGCGGCGCCGGCTGCCGGGAGACCTCCTTTTTCTGGATGCCCTTTACCGAGTATTCCGAGTTTCGCAGGTCCGCCAGCAGGGCATCGCAATGCTCTTTATCAGGGATATCCAGCTTGCCTTTTCCGGATAACCCGACAAATGACGCCATAAAGCTCTTGCTTCCCGTTTTCTTCTTGGCCAGCTCGGCCTCGCGCCGATCCGGGATCGCGATTTCACTGGGGCACTTCACGTCCGTGTCGCCGTCCGCTCCCTCTCACGGTCCACGATCAACCGCACGGCCACCGATTGCACCCTGCCCGCCGACAGCCCTTTGAGTACCTTTCTCCAGAGGAGGGGGCTGAGCTTGTAGCCGACTAAGCGGTCGAGTATCCTCCTGGCCTGCTGGGCATCAACTAACTTCATGTCCACCGGGTGCGGGTTCTTAAAAGCCTGCTCCACCGCTTCTTTGGTTATCTCATGAAAGGAAACGCGCCTTAGCGGTATGCCGTCCTTTTGCAGGTTGGCGGCCTTGATCAGGTGCCAGGAGATTGCCTCGCCCTCCCTATCCGGGTCGGTTGCCAGGTACACTGCCGACGCACTGTTGGCCAGCTCCTTTATCTCCTTGATCAGGGACCTCCTGGCCGGGAGTGTCCTGTACTCGGGTTCAAAGTCTTTATCCACCGAGATACCCAGTTTATCCTCGGGCAGGTCGCGGACGTGTCCCATAGACGCCTTGATCACATAGCCGCTGCCCAGTATCTTACTCAGAGTTTTAGCTTTAGCGGGTGATTCAACGATAACAAGTTTAACAGCCATAATTTATCCAGATTTCAATCCTTTTTATTCTCTAATGTCCTTGTTTTACACTATATGTCATGTTTCCGCGGTGCTTGACCAGCCCGTTCAGCTCCAGCACTGCCAGTGTGCTGATAACGGTCGAGGCATCCAAACCGGTGTTGCGGCATATCTCGTCGATGTGGACGGGTTCCTCCGCAATGTGTTTCATTATAATCGATTCGATGCCATCAGTTGCAACCACGCTCTGCATAACGAGTTGCTGGGAGACGACCGAGAGGTTCAACTCTTCGATTATATCCGTGTAGCTGCTGACCAATTTGGCCCCTTCGCCGATTAATTTGTTCGGTCCCTTGCTCATGGCGGAGTAGATGCTGCCCGGCACGGCAAAGACTTCCCGGTTTTGCTCGAGCGCGAAATTCACCGTAATGAGAGCGCCGCTGGACTCACCCGATTCCACCACCAGTACCCCCCTGCTCAACCCGCTCAAGATACGGTTGCGGCGCGGGAAATTCTCGGCCTTGGGTTTCGTTCCCAGGGGAAACTCGCTAACCAGGGCGCCGTGCTCCATTATCTCGCGCGCCAGTTTTAAATTATCCGGCGGGTAAACGATATCCAGGCCGCTGGCAAAAACCGCGATAGTCCTGCCGCCGGCTTCTATGGCCGCCCGGTGCGCGATAGTATCGATGCCCTTGGCCAAGCCGCTGACGATGGTGATTTTATTCAAAAAAGCCAGGTTGTAAACAATGTCCTCGGCGGCCTGCCGGCCGTAAGCCGTTGCCCGCCTGGTCCCCACCACCGCGACGCTGTTTTCATCATCCTTCCTGTACTCGCCCCGGATATAGAGAAGGGCGGGGCAATCATGGGTTTCGGCAAGCAGGGGTGGGAAATCAGGGGATTCAAAGGGGATGGCGGTGACATGGTACTTTTCCAGCAGCTTGAGTTGGTCATCGAGGTTTATACTTTCACGGTAGCCGGCTATGTTCCCTGTAACCTTTTGGTCAAGCCCGGCCCTGGCCAGCTCCGACGCCGGCGCCTTCCAGGCGTCGTGCAGGGAGCCGAAATGCTCTTTCAAAGCCATAATCCTGGCCTTGCCGACACCCGGGACGCCGGCCAACCCGATCCAGTATTTTAGCTCGCCGTTATCCTGCATTCGCATCGAACCATTTTATCACAGCCTTTAAAAAGCAAAAAAGATTCCTGTACATAATATTGCTGACGTGTCTAAGGGTGAGTACAACGAGGCCGGTCGCCGGGATACTAAGGCGCTTCAGATTTATTCAGCAGCTTCTTGATCTCCGGGATTACCGCCACCGCCGCCCGGTAGCCAGCATCAATCGCCTCCAGCCCGCGGTGAAACGCGTAGGGCTCGATATTGCTGACATCCGGTTCGATGATGATATCCGCCTTCAGGATGGAGGCCCGCGTGATCTCATATTCCATGATGTAGATGGACTGGACAAGCGTATTCATAATACCGGGGGCCTTGCCCGGTTTCTGGTTACCGATTAAGCCAGACTGACGGCGTTTCCTGGGATCGTTAAGCACGTTGACAGCGATAGTGAAAGTAGCCCCCATCGACCTGACCACATCCGCCGGGACCGGGTTAACTATGCCGCCGTCAACCAGGAACCTCCCCTCATGTTTTAAGGGTACGAAAACCACCGGTATAGATATACTGGCACGGACGGCCTTGAGCAGCGACCCCTGCTGAATAACGACCTCCGTGGCCGTGAAGATATCAGTGGCCACGGCTGAAAAGGGGATTTTGCACTTGTCGATAGTCACGTCCCCGATGATGGGCTTGAGGAAATTCTCCACGCGGTTGCCGCTCAGAAAACCCATCCTTATCGGGGCGAACTTGGGATCGAGCAATTGCGCTATTTTTCTCAGGTTGGAGGCCAGGGCTATCTCTTCCACATGGGCTATCTCGCCGTCGATGGCGTAGCAGGCGCCCACCAGCGCGCCCATGCTCGTCCCGGCGATCATGTCAATCGGGATACCAGCTTCCTCAAGCGCCTTGATGACGCCGATGTGCGCTATACCCAGCGCTGCCCCGCTGCCCAGGGCCAGGCCGACCTTAAATTTAGAATTCATCTATTTTATCTCGCCGTACCAGCATGTTTAAAATGGCGGAGAGGATGGGATTCGAACCCATGGTAGCGGTGAAGCTACACGCGCTTTCCAGACGCGCCTGTTAGGCCACTCCAGCACCTCTCCATGATCATAAATACGGCGGAGAGGGTGGGATTCGAACCCACGAGGCTCACGCCCACCGCTTTTCGAGAGCGGCACCATCAGCCACTCGGTCACCTCTCCGTATGCCGGGTTTGCAGCTAAATCAACTGCCCTGTAAATTCACTGTAATTGATATAAACGATTCTTGTCAATTAACTGCCGGCAGTTTCAGTTAAATTAACCGTGTAATTATAACTACGGGGTATTAACTTATCAAACCGGGTGACTGGAGCGGTCTTCTCGTGTTCCGAGTCAGCCTGTCATCCCTAATTTGTTTACGTATAGAGGCATCGGTCCGGGAGACTGTGGGCGAAGCAGGCGTTGCCGTGCGGCGCTTTTTTAAGATAACATAGGGGAATTAAGCTCGTATGTCAGGGATATTTACAAGGGGGTATTTGCCGGATATGAAAAATACATGGTCCGCATCGATTGCTGCCATATTAACTGCTGTATTAATTGTGATGACGGCCGGGTGCGCCGGACCGGTTAAAAATGAGAGGCAGATTAAAACAGCCACGGATAATTTGCAAGGAATTATCCAGTCCAAACTGTTGAACCTGGACAATGCCGTATCATCTGCGGCTGAAAAAAAAGCAAAAAGCGGACTGCAGGGCGAAGAGACGCGGGGGATATTGAACGGACTGAGCAAGAAATACCCCTACCTGTTGGACTGCTCGACAGCAGACCCTCAGGGAAAGATGATCACAGTGGCGCCCGCAGAGTACCGCCGTTATGAAGGTACAGAAACTGCCACCACGGAGGCCTCGAAAGAGTTCCTGGCAGGTTTGAGTGAAAATAAGCAACCGGTGCTGAGCGATGTCTTCGGGGCGGTGGAGGGGGTTGATGCCGTTGTACTGGTCTGGCCGGTGGTCACGGAAAAGGGTGAGTTGCTTGGCGTGGTCAGTGCCCTGTTCAAGCCGGGGTCACTTATGGATGAGACCATCGCGCCTCAGGCGAAAGTCGTTGCATTGAAGGTAAATGTTATGCAGCTTGACGGCATGGTCATATACTGCTCGACGGGGACCGAGACCGGCAAGAACGTGCTCACCGATCCATCTTATGAAAATTACCCCGAACTGATCGCACAGGCTGAGAAAATTGCAGCGCAGAAGACCGGCACGGGCGGCTATATGTATCCCGACGCAGCAACAGGCAAGCCGGTGAAAAAAACAATATACTGGACCAGCGTCGGATTGCACAGCACCGAGTGGCGGCTGGTATCGATCGCCGAACTGGGAAACTGAGATCGGTATTACTATCGTTATTGTATTTTCTAAATATTCAATTGGGTATTATGCGTATTAAGTACCCTACTGATCATTGACGAATCTTAGGGGATGAGCAACTGATTACGAATGTAACAATAGCCAGGATAAGAAGGTTTACAACGCCCTGTTGACTCGATACTGTGAAAGTCAACACGGGGGGAATAAAAAAGAAATCTGCTGCGAGCACGCTGAGAATAGATACCAGGAAAGACGGGCCAAATCCAAGATAAGCGGCTGAGATTGCAACACATAGTATATAGAGCATTTCGGTGTCATAGATGTCATAGAACGGAAAGTTCAGCAACAGATCCCCTACCACTGTAACTACTATAATCATCCCTAAACCGATCAGGTAGCCCCACCACCTGCTAGACCAGTTGATATTCATTGCTTTCCTCCTGTAAATACTGTGACGCCCCATCTCATTGTTCTTCCATCCTCTATCCATCGTAATCGGGAGATGTGACGGCAGAGGCGCATAACAGATAATATCACTTCATCTCATTGGTGCAAGTTAAATTTGAGGGCAAATATCTTAAGTAACATCATTTTTCTGTTTCTTCTTATACCTCCTATACAGGTAATATACAATCAGCCCGATGCCGACCCAGGTAAATCCGACGATCCGCCCTATATGGTGAGTATATACCACTATCACCCAGGTAATTGCTGTGATTAGGCCGCCCAGAACTGCGGTAATAGGTATATCTCTCCCTTTGATCCGTATATTGAGCGGAATCTTGAATGGCCGAGGCAGATCCGGCTCTTTTATCCTCAATGCAATTATAGACGCATGAGCTGAAGTGTAGGCTAGCACTGCTCCGAATGCGTACAAGTCGGCCAGCAGCTCAACCTTTCCGGTTAATACAAGCGAAGCGGCGATGACTGAAAAAATGATTATAGCGTTCTGCGGAACGTGTGCTCTCTTGCTGATAGAACCGAAGAAAGCTGGCAACTGCTGTCTCTGGCCCATGAAGTATGCTAATCGTGAAGCACCAAGCATCCCGGCGTTGGTGGCTATAATCAGGATTGTCGCCGCCAGCAACGCAACCCAGAATCCCAGCAAATCCGGCAAATAGCCCGGCATAGCGTAGGTAATACCCATAATCGGATCCTCCAGGAATTTCTGCGTCAGGTCAGTTACCCACTTGCCGTCGGAGGCCTGGTAAACCGGGTAGGCACTAAGTGCTGTCATGGAGAGAAAAGCATACATCATGATAACCGCAGCGAAAACCAGCATCACGGCCCTGGGTATATTCTTGCCGGGTTCACGCGTTTCGCTGCCGAGGTTGGCCACGGTTTCAATGCCGGTATAAGCTACCATGGAAATCGATATACCGAAAAGAAGCTGGTCAAATGTAGGGGCTTCACCCCAGTGTATGTTCTGAATGAGTGTCGGGATATTGATGATTAGAAATGTGCCCAGCACGGCAATCAGCGCCTGGGTAACGAGGTCAACAACCACCAGGATTATATTGAGGCGCGAGGACTGTCTTAACCCCATTATGTTAATTGATGCCAGTCCTGCGATTATCACTATCCCGATCAGGCTATCAACCGGCCAAGCCTTTAGCAAAGGCAGGAAATAGCCCAGGTAATTGGCAGCCGAAAAAGCGGATATGGACATGGTTACAATGTAGTCCATCATCAACACCCAGCTGGCGATAAAGCTGATCCAATCGTTAAATGCACGTTTTGCAAATGCACCGGATCCGCCCGCTTCCGGCAACTCGGTAGCTCCCTCCGCATAAGTTAGCGCTGTGAACAGGAAGATTATGCCGGATACCATGAGTACAGGAGGTGTAAGCCCAAGGGCAGACATAGATACAACCCCCAGCGCATAATAAACGGATGAACCGACATCACCGTATGCCGCACCAAACAACCCACCCACCCCGAGCACGCGGTGCAGATGCCTGGGTAGTTTAACTTGTTTGCGTAAAAACAGATTGGCGGGGCGATCACCCTGAATTAGGTGGTCGTCGGAGGGATTCCCAGGTAGAGTGTTCCTCGATTTTTCCGAGGCGGTCAATTTAAGAGCATACGGCTCCCGGCGTATAAACCAATCAAGTATAAGGTATATTTATTTTATTAATTTGGAATTATATACCTTGTGTCAAGGGTAAAACTGCGAAGTTTGGAAAGGTGTTTTGAGGGCCTACCTTTTTGCCACCAACCATGACGTTAGTTTTACGGACTACACTGCAACAAAACGTGCTTTCCTGATATTATGGCAGTCTTATTGTTAACATATTGCTAATGAATCATTTGTAAGCAGTCGCCACACCGGCACACTTGTGCGCCCGGTTATCTTGACTGTCAACCCTGCCCTATCTGTTTCTACTTTTTGAGTGAGTCCAGCGCCTGTTGCCATTGCTGGACGATAGCAGGTGGCGTATTCTTGTTGAAAGCGATATAAAAGTCATACCGGTGCACGAGGAAAACAGGCTCGATATCATCCAGGTTGATGCCTGCCTTTTTGGCCGTAATGGAGAGGTCTGCTTTGGGGGCCAGGCACAGGTCGGCGCTCCCATCCATTAGTTTTTTCAGTGCGTCGTAACCCGTAGCGGCGTAGATGAATTTGCCACCTTGGTCGATAAGTAGTTGTGAGCCGCCTTCGTTCTTGACCCCGGCGATTGCCTTCACGTTCCTGACATCAGCCAGGCTGTTGATCTTGATGCCGGATCCCTTCCTGGCATACAGGTACTTTTCATAACTCATCATCGGCCCCACCCAGAGGAACATGTTTTCCCGGTCCGGGGTCCTGGCTGTCGAGTACAGGGCAATACCCGGTTCTTTTTGTGCCAGTTGATAAGCTTGATCCCAGGGCATCACCTCAATACTTATGTTATCGCCCAGCTTACTCATGATTGCACGTACGATCTCGGTTGACTGCCCTACAACCACCCCATTCTCATCCACATAGTTATACGGTGGAAAATCTTCTGCTATGACGCGCAGTTTTATGGCTGGCGCAGGTGTGGAACATGCTACAATGGCAAGTAGCCCGACCAGCAACAGGACGATTGATATCCTCATATGCCCCCCTATTAAATATATTACAAAATAGCTACGTTTATTTCCGTTTTACCAGTACTATGAATACAATTGCCGCTAATATTACGCAAACAACATCTATAATTCCGTAGAATGTATCACCTACCTGGAAACTGCTGATCGCAAACAGGATGCAGGCAATAAAATATGCGAAAGGCAGAATGATGTTGATATTCCGGGTCTTTTTAATTAACGTTTCGTATAACTGGAATCCCCACCCTATTATTGTGAAGACAAGAGCTGCTAAATACATGATATCTCTGACCTCCTTAAAATCAACTTGCCTTTTGCATTCTATCACCTGCCGGGGTTATTAGCATTAAGCTGCAAGTAACCGGTTAATAAAACGGTTAATACTCAATCGTGCCTGACCCTGGTCCCCTGTTACTGTATCGTCTTTGTATGGACAGCAAAAGGAGTAGTAGAATAATGGCTGCACGGCATTTCAATTAATTTTCATCAAGATATCAAGAACGTGATACACAATATTTTAGCTCTGTTTGCAACAACAGAAGTTTTTATATATGTCTTTATAGAGCTCATTATCCACATTGACTCGATCCGCAGGGTACTGTCTAAGATAGGCACCCGCTATGACGCCTTCTTTTTCATGGCAATTTTTGGGGCATTTTCCATATTTGGAACCTACACCGGCATTGAATTGCCCGGGGGCGCAATAAGCAGTATCAGGGACCTCGGGCCGATGATTGCCGGACTGGTGGCGGGCCCGGTTATTGGCCTGGGGGCCGGGTTAATCGGTGGTGTACAACGCTACTTTATCGGTGGATTTACCGCCGTTCCCTGCGGGATGGCCACCGTTTTGGCCGGTTTGATAGGCGGTCTGGTGTACCTCATCAATAAGAAGAAGCTCGTCGGAATCTTTTATGCCATATTCACAGCCATCTTCGTCGAAGTTATCCACGGCGCATTAGCGCTATTAATTGCCCGGCCATTTGACGATGCTCTTAACGTTGTCCTTACAGCTATCCCCGCGATGATGGTAGCCAATGGTATGGGAGCCGCTATATGTGTTATCGTCCTGGAACGCGCATTAACGGAGCTTAAAGAGGGCAAGCAACTGCAAGAGCAAGATAAAATCATCAAGGATATTGAAAGCGAAGAGAGGCATTCATAATCCCATAGTAACCGGTTCAATCCCGGCAGCCGGCACCAATTTTTCCACTGTAATTACGAGGCACGGAGTGCCGTGGCAATCTCCTGATCCCAAGCAAGGGACAGCAAAACAATCATCAGGCTAACTTAGTTACCGCTTTAATCGATGCCTATCATGACATTGCTGGCCTTGATGATGGCGTAGACCTTCTTGTTCTTGCTCAGTTTCAAGTTCTTGCTCGATTCCCTGGTGATGATGGCGACTACCTCATCGCCTCCGGTCAGCTTTACGACGATCTCGTCGTTAACGGCTCCCGGCTTGATTGATTTGATCTTGCCGGCGAGGATATTGCGGGCGCTGATTTTCATGCTGCATCTCCTTTTATTTCCTTCGGGCATAGCGTAAAGATAATGATATAATATCACTTCGAAGCGGCCAAAATACATGGCAAAGATGGGTAAACGCGCAGCATGAAAGGCCAAATTGCAAAACCCTGGCATAACCTGACAATTCGGGAAACCTTCGGTTACCTTGCCTCGAGCAGCGACGGCCTGACCTCGGGCGAGGCACAGCACCGCCTTGAGGAATACGGCTTTAACGAGCTGGGAGACGAGGACAGGATATCCCCCTGGCTGCTGCTGCTTGAGCAGTTTAAGAACATCCTCATTATTATCCTGCTCATTGCTGTAGTTCTTTCGGCTTTCCTGGGAGAACTAACTGACGCAATTGTCATTTTTATCATAATACTGTTCGCGGCAGGACTCGGCTTCATCCAGGAATACCGGGCGGAACGTGCCATCCAGGCGCTCAAAAGGATGGCTGCGCCGCTGGCCTCCGTACTTAGGGACGAAGTTGAAACAGAAGTGCCCTCCCGTGAAGTAGTGCCCGGAGACGTGGTCATTATCAGGACGGGCGACCGGGTGCCCGCCGATGCGCGGATCGTGGAAAGCTTCAATTTGAGGACGGACGAGGCCGCGCTGACCGGCGAATCCATGCCCGCTGAAAAGATCAACGGGATGGTTGAGGGTGACGTGGGAGCGGGCGATAGGCTGAACATCCTTTTCGCCGGCACCGCCGCTGTTTATGGCCGCGGCAGGGCAGTTGTAGTGAGCACCGGCCAGCACACGGAGTTCGGCAAAATAGCGACGATGCTCAGTGAGGTCAAAGAGGAAAAGACACCCCTGCAGGTCAACCTGGACCGCATGGGCAAATGGATAGCCATCGCGGCGCTCGCGCTTTGCTTCATATTAGCTGTAATGGGTGTATTGCGCGGCCATGCGCCGCTGGAGATGTTGATCTGGGGCGTGAGCCTGGCGGTAGCCGCTGTGCCGGAAGCGCTACCCGCCGTGGTCACGATCTCTCTGGCGCTGGGCGTGAGCCGCATGGTGAAAAGGCACGCGCTGATACGTAAACTGCCGGCGGTGGAAACACTGGGTTGCACCACCGTCATTTGCTCGGACAAAACGGGCACCATGACCCAGGACCAGATGACGCTGAAGAAAATCTATGTCAGCGGGAAAATGATTGACATAACGGGTTCGGGCTACGAACCGAGGGGCGATTTTTACCGCGATGAAAAAGTGCTGGATCACGTTAACGACGCCGATCTGCAGAAAATGATCAAGGCAGCCAACCTCTGCTCGGACACCAGGCTGGTAAACGTGGAAGGGCAATGGAAGATCAAGGGTGATCCCACTGAAGGCGCCTTCGTGGTAGCCGCCATCAAGGCTGGCATTGATATCGACCAGGTCTGCAGCCTGTACCCGCGGGTAGGGGAGATACCATTCTCATCCGAAACCAAAAGGATGACAGCGGTATATAAAGAACCTGACGGGACAATAGCCTATTCCAATGGCGCCGCGGAGGTGATTCTGAACTCCTGCGAGTACGTCTACATGTCCGGCCGCGAGGTAAAACTGGATAAGCGCGAACGTGAAAAACTGCATAAGACCATTCACGGTATGGCCGGCGGTGCGCTGCGGGTGCTGGCCACAGCCTATAAAAGGCTCCCTGATGATTTTACTGTTGATGAATCCGTGAATACGAACATGGTACTGCTGGGACTGGGTGGCATGATCGACCCGCCGCGGCCTGAGGTCAAGGACTCTATTCAAACCTGCGTAGACGCGGGCATCAAGACTGTCATGATAACGGGGGACCACAAAGTAACCGCGGTGGCTATTGCCCGCGAACTCGGCATACTGAAAGAAGGCCTGGCCCTAACGGGCAGCGACCTCAACGGTATGTCACAGGCCGAGTTTGATGCCAGGGTTGAGGATATTGAGGTCTACGCCCGTGTGTCGCCCGAACATAAACTGCGTGTTGTGGAAGCGCTGGCTAAGAAAGGGCACGTGGTAGCTATGACCGGGGACGGTATAAATGACGCGCCGGCTTTAAAGAAAGCTGACATCGGCGTGGCCATGGGCATAAAGGGCACTGACGTTACCAAGGAATCGGCTGACATGATTCTTACCGACGATAACTTCGCATCCATAGTGGCGGCGGTGGAGGAAGGCCGCGCTATATTCAACAACATTAAGAAATACCTGGTTTACCTGCTGTCATGCAATATAGGTGAGATACTCTTAATGGCGGTGGCTATTTTATTCGGGCCTTTCATAGGCATATCGGCAGGGGTTATACCGCTTATAGCTATACAAATTCTATTTGTCAATCTCGCAACGGACGGGCTGCCGGCGCTGGCGCTGGCCGTCGATCCGCATTCACAGGATATCATGAAGGATAAACCACGGCCACGCAGTCAAAATATATTCACAGGACCGGTTATAAATTACATGATAGTTGCCGGTATTTGGACCTGCATAGCCCCGCTGGGTATGTTCATCTGGGCTCTAACATCAGGCAAAACGTTAGTGGAGGCCCAGTGCGTATGCTTCGTCACCCTGATTATAATCCAGTTTTTTAATGCTTACTGCTGCCGTTCTCTTGAGCGGTCAGTGTTTAACCTCGGTGTAAAATCCAACAGGTGGTTACATGTGGCCGTTGCTTCGCAAGTCGTGTTACTATGTCTAATAGTGTATCTGCCCGCATTGCAGGGACCCTTCAACACCTTCCCGCTAAATTGGCAGGATTGGTTTTTTTCTGTCACTGCCGCTGCTTCGATAATCATAGTTGCCGAGATATATAAAGCGGTCTACCGCAATTCACCTGTAAAATAATCAAGGAAATACACGGGGGTGGAAAATGTATAATAAAATACTTGTTCCTTTGGATGGGTCTCCTGAGGCCGAATGTGTCATCCCGCACCTGGAAACCATAGCAAAAACGGGAGTCCATGAGATCGAGCTGATAACTGTGGTAGAACCGTTTGAAATGCCTACCAGGGGGAGGATCGCGCTCAACGAGGACGATTTAAAGCGGATCGATTTAGAGGCTAAGAGTGAAGCGCATAAATACCTGAACCAGGTGGTAGAACGGCTGACACGTTCAGGGTTAAAGGTACATCCCGTCATATTGACAGGGAAACCGGCTGAAAGCCTGATCGACTACATCGATAGCAATAATATAGACCTGCTGATCATGGCAACGCATGGCCGCTCTGGTATAACCAGGCTCTTCTGGGGCAGCGTGGCCGAAAAGGTCTTGCGCTCTGTAAATGTCCCGGTATTGCTGGTCAAGAACCCGGCTTGCGAGTAGCGGCCGGTTCAACCGTTTGCTGCTGCCGCGTTAAATTTGCTTATTAAATTTTAAAATTGATATACTTAAAAACTCGGGGCGATTGCACAAACGGGCATTTTGGTATTAATTATGTGCCCCTGTAGCTCAGGGGATAGAGCATCGGCCTCCGAAGCCGTGTGCGAGGGTTCAAGTCCCTCCAGGGGCGCACCTAACCCTAATTTACGTATACAGTAGCAGATAGATGAAACGGGAAGATACTATCGAAATCCGCTGGCACGGCCGCGGCGGCCAGGGTGCAGTTACGTCTGCGGAATTGACTGCGCTGTCTGCTATACATGAGAACAAATTTGCCCAGGCCTTCCCCAGCTTTGGACCGGAAAGGCGCGGCGCGCCCGTGCTGGCGTTTAACAGGATATCCGCGGAACATCCAATACGCGTGCGTTCCAGTGTCATAAAACCTGATATCGTTGTAGTGCTGGATCCCGGCCTCGTTACGCTCATAAATGTGGTGGATGGACTCAAACCGGGCGGCTGGCTGATAGTTAACAGTACACGGTCCATTGATGACCTGCAGAGCGAATTCAGCGGCGATTGGAAGCTGGCGGTGGTTGACGCCTCCTCGATAGCCAGGGAATTGCTGCGGGTGAATATTGTGAATACTACGATGCTGGGCGCCCTGATAAAAACAACCGGCGTGATTAATATCGATTCTCTCAAAGAACAGCTCGAAGTGAAGTTCGGCGCCCGCGCTAAAGCGAACCTTGAAGCCTGCCGGAAAGCCTTCGCTACCACGGTGATCAGCAGTATCAAAACCGGAGGCCAGAAGAAGGTCAGGACTTTTGCCGTGGAGAATCTGGCGAAGTGGAGCGAACTGCCGGTGGGATGTGTGGTTACCGATGTGGGAAATACCAAGCAGTTTTGCACCGGCGATTGGAAAGCACAGCACCCGGTGTGGAATGACAGCAAATGCATTAAATGCGGTATCTGCTCCCTGTTTTGCCCGGAGTTCTGCATCAGCCAGCAGAAGGACGGGTATTTCCGGGCCAACGAGTTTTATTGCAAGGGTTGCGGGATATGCGCCCAGGAATGCTGGACGCAATGCATTACCATGGTCGAGGAAGCATAAGCATGACAGCAAAGCGTATCGGTATAGAATCTTCACTGGCTGTCGCCGAAGCTGTCAGGCTGGCCAATGTGGATGTTATCGCTGCTTATCCTATTACCCCGCAGACCCATATTGTCGAGGGATTGGCGGAGATGGTGGCCAACGGTCACTTGGACGCCGAATATATCCCCGTCGAGTCTGAACATTCCGCGATGAGCTCATGCCTGGGGGCGAGCGCCGTCGGGGCCAGGGCCTTTACGGCCACTGCCAGCCAGGGACTGATACTGATGCACGAGGTATTGCTGGTAGCGGCTTCGTTGCGTTTGCCCGTCGTTATGGCTGTGACCAACCGTGCACTGTCGGGACCCCTGAATATTTGGGGTGACCATTCGGATGTTATGATTGCCAGGGATGCGGGGTGGATACAGATATTTGCCGAGAATGGCCAGCAGGCTTTCGACCAGACGCTATGCGCTTTCCGCATCGCGGAACACCAGGATGTGCTGCTGCCGGTCATCATCAATTTCGACGGGTTCCATGTTTCGCATGTAATCGAGCCGATGCATTTTCTTGATCAAAAGACCGTTGATGAGTTCCTGCCGCCTTACAGGCATCCACACGCGCTCGACCCGGATAAACCGGTCACAATGGGGGGCTTCGCCATGCCCAACATGTACACGGAAGGCAGGAAGTCCCTGGATACAGCACTGCGCGAATCCAAGAAGGTAATCCTCGATACCTGGAAGCAATTCGGCGATATCGCGGGACGCTACTACAAACCGGTAGAAAAGTACCAGGCCGAAAATGCTGATACACTGCTGGTTACGGTAGGCAGTTACAGTGAGAATGCCATGGACGCCGTTGACAAGATGCAGGCTGAAGGTAAAAAAGTCGGCCTGGTCAGGGTGCGTTTGTGGAGGCCATTCCCGTATAAAGAAATAATAGAGGCGCTTTCCGGCGCCACAAATGTTATAGTGCTCGACCGGGCGATATCCCTGGGTGGGCCGGCGCCGGTATGCTCGGAGATCCGTGCCGCCCTCTATTCTTTGAAAGACAGGCCGCAGGTAGTAAGCATTGTGGGTGGACTGGGTGGGCGCGATATATCGCCGGCTAATTTTGAGAAGCTAATAGCAACCGCATTGGATAAGATAAAGACCGGCGATGCCGCCGAAACAATCATGTTTGGAGTGAGGGAATAGTGGAAACACTCAGCATATACGCTCCAAAATTAATCACCAGCAGGGAGTACATCGCCTCGGGTCACCGCGCATGCTCCGGCTGCGGTGAAGTTCTGGCGATGCGTTATGTTTGCAAAGCCCTGGGACGGAACACGATCATCTCTAATGCCACCGGGTGCATGGAGATCATCTCCACACCACTGCCGCAGACGGCATGGGAAGTGCCGTGGATACACACGCTTTTCGAGAACGCGTCGGCGGTTGCCTCCGGCATTGAATGCGGGCTCAAGGCCCTGAAGCGCAAACACGGTTATACCAGGGAGGTCAAGGTGGTTGCCATGGGTGGGGACGGCGCCACCGCAGATATCGGCCTGCAGTCACTATCAGGGGCCATGGAAAGGGGGCATGATTTCATCTATGTCTGCTATGACAATGAAGCTTACATGAACACGGGCATACAGCGGTCCAGCGAGACTCCCTTCGGCGCATCTACCACTACCGCCCCCTCGGGCAAGGCCAGCATGGGCCAGCATACCTGGCAGAAGAATATGGCTGCCATCGCCGCCGCGCATGAAATCCAGTATGTCGCCACGTCCTGTTCCAGCTATCCATTTGACATAATGACCAAGGTTGAGAAGGCTATCAAGATAAAGGGGCCTTCCTACATCCATATCCTGTCAGTCTGCCCGACAGGCTGGCGCTGCCCCTCGAATTCAACCATAAAAATGGGGAGGCTGGCGGTTGAAACCGGCATATTCCCCATGTATGAAATAGAAAACGGTAAATATACGCTAAATATCGACCTGCCGAAATTGCGGCCGGTGGAAGACTATTTGAAGCTGCAGGGCAGATTCCGCCACTTAGACAAGGACAATACTGCCGAGATACAGGAAAAGGTCCTCGACGAATACAACAAGGTCAAACGCCTGGCCGCTGGGAATAAAGCGAAATGAAAGACGGGCTCTCCGTGATACTGAAGAAATACGGCAAGGATAAAAGCCAGCTGGTATCCATATTGCAGGATATACAGGCTGAGTATAACTATCTGCCCCGTGAAGCGCTGGAAAAGCTCAGCAAAAAGATGGATATACCCCAGAGCCATGTCTACAGCATGGCCACTTTCTTCCGCGCTTTCAGCCTGAATAAACGTGGTAAGCATATCGTGAATGTGTGCCTGGGCACCGCCTGCCACGTGAGGGGCGGGGAACTGATACTGGAGTCCTTAGAGAGGCAACTGGGAGTCGGGCGCGGCCAGACCACGCCGGACCTGAAGTTCACCCTGGAAAGTGTGAATTGCATGGGTTGCTGCGCCACCGGCCCGGTGGTAAAAATCGGGGAAGAGTATTTCGGGCACATGACCAATGATAAGGTCGAGCCCATGTTAAAGAAATACCGGGAATAGAACTGGATTACGATGTCGAGCAAACTTAAAACAGCCAGGGCGCTGGCGCTGCTTCAGCAGAAGCTTGAAAAGGACGGGCGGGCCGGTAAGCCGCGCGTTTCCGTGTGTAACGGCACTGCCTGCCGTCCCTACGGAAGCAACCCCGTGGCTGAGGCCTTTAAAACCGAGATTGGAAAGAAAGGCTTGTCGGACCAGGTGGAATTCAAGGTCACCGGATGTCACGGGTTTTGCGAAAGAGGCCCCATAGCCATTATTGAACCCGGCAACCTGTTTTACCAGAAGGTCAGGGTTGAAGACGTGGCGGAAATCATCGAGAAAACTGTCCTCAAGAAAGAAGTCATTGAAAGGCTGCTCTTCAAAGATGCAGGGACTGCCAAGCCGGTCAAGGCGCAGGAAGATCTACCCTTTTACAAGAACCAGAAACGCATCGTTTTGGGCAACAACACCAGGATCGATCCCACCAGCATCGAAGATTATATCGCCATCGGCGGGTATTCAGCCCTGGCCAAAGCGCTTACAGAATTAAAGCCGGAGCAGATAATTGAGATTGTGAAACAGTCCGGCCTGCGCGGGCGCGGGGGCGGCGGCTTCCCCACTGGCGCCAAATGGGATACCTGCCGCAAGGCTCCCGGCGACATTAAATATGTGATCGTTAACGCTGACGAGGGCGATCCGGGAGCTTATGCCAATGAGGGACTGCTAACGGGCAACCCGCACAGTGTACTTGAAGGATTGATAATCGGAGCGTTCGCTATCGGCTCGCACCAGGGTTATATCTACGTGCGTAATGAGTATCCCCTGGCGTTGAAAAATATAACCATAGCCATGGAACAGGCTGAGGCCCTGGGGTTGCTCGGTAAGAACGTGCTGGGTTCCGGTTTTGATTTTACGGTGAGGATCAACAGGGGTGGAGGGGCATTTGTCTGCGGCGAATCTACCGCGCTGATGGCCTCGCTGGAGGGAAAGCCCGGTGAACCGCGGGCCAAGTACACGCATACTGTGGAAAGAGGCCTTTGGGACAGGCCCAGTGATTTGAACAACGTGGAAACCTGGGCAAATATCCCGCTCATCATTAATAACGGAGCGGAGTGGTTCAGCAAAATCGGCGTTGAGGGCAACAGCGGGACCAAGATATTTTCTCTTACCGGCAAGGTCAATAACACCGGACTTGTTGAAGTGCCGATGGGCATCAAGCTCAGGGAGATAATCTTCGATATCGGCGGCGGGATCCGCAGCGGCAAGAAATTTAAGGCCGTGCAAACTGGAGGACCCTCA
>JAPLHK010000090.1:0-2604 GCA_026389715.1 Chloroflexota bacterium | reverse complement strand
GGTTGCCTCCCTGAATCATTGTTGGATTCACCGGTGGATTTCGATTCGCTTACCAAGGCCGGGTCGATGATGGGGTCCGGCGGCATGATTGTGCTGGACGAAGATAATTGCATGGTCGATACGGCAAGTGTGTACCCTGCCGTGAGGGTGTCAAGAGGATGAGGCAGATATTAGACGGCATTACCGAGGGCAAAGGACAGGAAAGCGATATCCAGTTGCTCAAGGACCTGTCGGAACACCTACAGGATAGCGCATTGTGCGCCTTGGGCGGCTCCGCGCCGAACCCGGTGCTGAGCACGCTTCGCTATTTCCACGACGAATACGAGGCGCATATAAAAAATAAAAAGT
Organism: Chloroflexota bacterium; assembly: GCA_026389715.1. Taxonomy (GTDB): domain Bacteria; phylum Chloroflexota; class Dehalococcoidia; order GIF9; family UBA5629; genus CAIMUM01. Next base: position 2,256 of record JAPLHK010000090.1, on the reverse strand, counting down.
GCCCGGCGGGCATCTGCAAGGCGCTGATCAAATTCAGCATAATCGATGAGAAGTGCCCTGGCTGCGGAATGTGTGTTAAAACCTGCCCCACCGATGCCATTACCTTCATGGGCAAAAAGAAGCCGGTTATCCTCGACCAGGCAAAGTGCATCAAATGCCGCACGTGTTACGATATATGTAAGATGGGAGCTGTACGCATTGAGTGAATCAGTCAGCCTGACAATCAATGGAAATAAGTATTCCGCCGTAAAGGGTACCTATGTATTGCAGGTAGCCCGGGATCATGGCATACACATCCCGACTTTATGTGATCATGAAGCGATTGAGCCATACGGCGCCTGCCGGCTGTGCATCGTTGAGGTAACGCGCGGAGCGCGCACCAGGATCGTGACAAGCTGCCTTTACCCGGTTGAGGAAGGCCTGGTTGTCCAGACCGACTCGCCGCGGGTAATGAAAAACCGCAAGATGCTGCTGAACCTGCTACTGGCACGGTGTTCTGAGAATCATGTTATCCAGGGGCTGGCCAGGGAATACGGGATAGAACAGCCGGCTTTCAGCCAGGAATACTGGGAGAAGCACGATTGTATTGTCTGCGGACTATGTGTTCGCGCCTGTGAGCAGGTGGTCGGCGTCAGCGCCATCAGCCTGGTGAACAGGGGCATATCCAAGGAACCGAAGCCGCCCTTCCTGGAAAAGGCGCAGGACTGCATAGGCTGCGGCTCCTGCTATTATGTCTGCCCGACGGGTGCGGTAAAGCTGGAAGATAAGAACGGTGTACGCCATATCTATAAGTGGAAGGTTGCCTTCAGATTGAAGAAGTGCAGCAAGTGCGGCATTCAATGGGCCCCTGAGGCGCAACTCACTTATATCCGCAAGAAGTGGAACCTGCCATCCGATTTCTTTGAGATCTGCCCCAATTGCAGGTAGCGGTTACTCTCTAATTCAACCTGCTGAACCTTGACTGTATATTACCCTTAACCTATACTTTTTCCTTGCGGGGTGTAGCGCAGTGGTAGCGCGCATGGTTTGGGACCATGAAGCCGGTGGTTCGAATCCACTCACCCCGACCATTTCCCTCCACATTTCCCCCAGAATAGAGTGATCGCTCTCTACGTGCACCGATGCCTGGATTGATTTGACACAATTCATGAACGCTGTTATTATTTTGAACCAGATTCAACATTGTAGTTTAATTATAGTAATTTAGCTTAGTTATGCAACAGGGAGGATGAAAGGGCATGGATGTGATCGAAACAAAAATCGACACCACATCGGATGAATACCGCAGGAACCGCGATTCCATGGAAGCCCTGGTCACAGAGTTGAAGGAGGAATTGCGGATAGCACGGGAAGACCGCCCGCAGAAGGCTAAAGACCGCATTGCGTCCCAGGGAAAGATGCCTATCCGCGAAAAACTGGAGCGTCTTTTAGACCGCAATACGCCTTTTCTGGAGATAGCGCCCCTGGCAGGACGCGGCATGTATGATGGCATGATCCATGGGGGTGGCCTGGTGTGTGGTGTAGGGATGGTTTGCGGAAAAGAAGTGCTCATCAGCGGCAACGATGCCACCATCAAGGGCGGAGCCACCTATCCCTCGACTATGAAGAAGACACTGCGGGTGCAGACAATGGCCATGCAGAACCATCTTCCTATTATTACCCTGATCGATTCGGCCGGGGGATACCTGCCGCTGCAATCCGAGGTGTTCCCCGATATCGACGACGGGGGAAGGATTTTCTACAACCAGTCGATCATGTCAAAGATGGGAATTCCCCAGATCACGGCTGTCATGGGGCTCTGCACCGCAGGTGGCGCGTATGTCCCTGCCATGTCCGACGAGACCATCCACGTTAAGGGGATAGGGGCCATCTTTCTGGGCGGGCCGCCGCTCGTCAAAGCCGCAACGGGAGAAGAGGTGACCGCCGAACAACTCGGGGGTGTGGACCTGCACTGCCGGGAATCGGGAGTCTCAGATTATTACGCCGAGGACGATGCGCACGCCATTGAAATCGTCCGCAATATACTCGAGTGCCTGCCTGCCAGGGAAAAGACGCGCCTGCCCATGCACGAGCCGAAACCGCCCCTTTACGACGCCAAAGAGATATACGGGATCGTCAGCAAGGAAATCAAGGTACCCTATGACGTGCGCGAGCTGATCGCCCGGATTGTTGATGGAAGCGAATTTCTGGAGTTCAAGGAACTCTTCGGCCCGACGCTGGTTTGCGGAAAAGAAGTGCTCATCAGCGGCAACGATG
>JAPLHK010000004.1 GCA_026389715.1 Chloroflexota bacterium | reverse complement strand
CCGGGATACAAATTCCAGGATGAGTTCAGTTCACGCACACACCAGGAGGGCAGCCTTTCCATGGCCAATTCCGGGCCCAATACCAACGGTAGCCAGTTTTTCATTTGTTATGCCCCGCAGCCTCACCTCAACGGTAAGCACACGGTTTTCGGCCAGCTTACACAGGGTATGGATGTGCTGAAACAATTGGTTAACGGCGATAAAATGAACGAGGTCGTTATTACCGAAAGCAATTAGCACGATGGCTTAGATGATGCCCCAGTCGCGATAACCCTGCTGTATGATGGCGCGGTATTCTGCCGAGGGTTGACCCTCTTCCTCCTGCCTGGCTTTGACGAAGGTCACAGCATCGTAAGCTTCACCGCTATCGGTGAAAACGCGCACTTCGAGGTGCTTGTAGTCGACAGGGTGGTTTTCATGTTTATCCAGCTTGCGCAGGCCGGCCTCGTTTATCTCGTAAACTGCGCCGATGACCTTATCTCCCTGCGAGCCCCTGATGGTGGCCACCGCGCCCTTGCGCAGACGTGAATACCTGGTGAAGATCAGCTTGAAATTGGGTAGAGTGGCTACAGCCTTAGATTTGGCCTCGGGGCAGCGCCCGGCCATCTGCTTGTGGTTCATATTGGAAGCGTAGGCGAAATAGTACATGGTTCCCTGGTTAAATATACACCTGCCGTAGTGTGTAAGACAAACAGCCGTCCGAGAGGTGTATGTTATAATTTACCCTCCATGAAATACCTCATTATTGCCGATATCCACAGCAACCTCGAGGCCTTCGAGGCAGTACTGGAGGACGCGCAAAACCACGGCGGATTCGGGCATACCTGGTGCCTGGGGGATGTGGTGGGCTACGGCCCGGACCCGGCAGCCTGTATAAAACTCCTCAAGCAGCTTGACCCGGTCTGCGTTTGCGGCAACCACGACTCGGCAGCGGTGGGTAAAATTGATGTCGGCGATTTCAGCTCCGAGGCGGCCAGGGCCAACCGCTGGACGGCCGGGCAGTTGAGCGCAGAGGATAGGGAATTCCTGTCGGGGTTGCCCGACCTGTTGGTTGAGGACGATTTTACCATTGTGCACGGAAGCCCCAGGCAACCTGTCTGGGAATATATTTCGCACTCTTTCACGGCTGCCGATAATTTCCGTTATTTCGCTACGCGGTTCTGCCTGGTGGGGCACACGCACGTCCCATTCCTTTTCGAGCATGACGGCGCTGAGGTCAGCGGGAGCGTCCTGCGCGACGGCGATGTGCTGGTAATGGGGGACAACCGGCTGATAATCAACCCGGGAAGTGTGGGGCAACCACGCGACCGCGAACCGCGGGCGTCCTACCTTATCTTCGATGCCGATGAAATGATGCTGCGCAACTACAGGGTGACCTATGATGTGACAGCTACCCAGGAGAAGATGGAGCGTGCGGACCTGCCGGACTTCCTGGTTAGCCGCATCGCCTGGGGCATTTGACCTTGAAAAGTCGGAGGTTACATTGTAGTATTTGAATTGGGCCGTGCTAAGCGGGGAACCAGCGGTGCCCTGTACCCGAGATCCGCTATAGCGGGGCTGAATACCGGTTCGAGGTCCTGTTTTTCAGAACTGCAACGGTTAAGTGGCGTTGAGGGTTGGGTCTTGCGCGGCGGAGGTCTATGAATCCCGTCAGGTCCGGAAGGAAGCAGCGGTAAATAGTAAGCTCCGGGTGACGCAGGTATGCCTGGCCGGAGCTGGCTGGCAGATGTAAGCTGAAGAACACTATCGACAGCCGGTGCACGGCCCACTTATTTTTTCGTGAATTGAAAGAATTTGCTTCATAAAGCCAGAGATTCAACAGCTAAAGTCCGTGGCCAGCTCAAAGGCGCAGGCCTGAAAGCAAAAAAAAGCCTGGGCCAGAACTTCCTTGTAAACGAAGATATAAGAGATAGTATAGTCGAGGCTGCCGCATTGTCGGCCGGTGATACGGTTATAGAGGTGGGTCCCGGCCTCGGTATACTTACGGAGAAGCTCGCCGCACATGCCGGCAAGGTGGTGGCAGTTGAACTGGATGACGGCCTGGCCGAGCGCCTGAGAAACAGGCTGTCTAAGTTCAGCAATATCGATATCATCAACGCTGATATCCTTAGCCTCGATATAACCGCTTTGAGCAAAGGTGCAAAATATAAAGTGGTAGCCAATATCCCTTACTATATCACTTCACCTGTCCTGCGCTATTTCGTGCAGGCTGAGCTGAGGCCGTCGCTGATGGTCATTATGATGCAGGAGGAGGTGGCCCGCGATGTGACGGCGAAGCCGGGAGCGATGGGCTTCTTAGCTGTCAGCATGCGTCTTTTCAGCATTCCGACAATAGTCCGCCGCGTGCCGGCCGACTGCTTTTACCCGGCGCCGAAAGTTGATTCTGCCGTGGTTAGGTTCGATATGCTGGAGCGGCCAGCAATTGAAGTTGATGACATCAAAGGATTTCTGGAACTGGTGCATGCGGGGTTCAAGGCTCCGCGCAAGCAGTTGCATAACTCGCTGGCAATCGGGTTGCGTTTGGAACCTACGGCGGCTGAAGAAATACTTGAGCGGGCGGGCATCGATTCGCGCAGGAGGCCGGGTACCCTGACCATGGATGAATGGTCGGCCTTATACCGCCAGGCGGGCAGCGCCCCGTGCTGACGCTCAGGGCGTACGCCAAGGTCAACCTGGTGCTGGAGGTGCTGGGCAGGCGGGAGGACGGTTACCACGAGATTGCCAGTATCATGCAGACTATTGGCTTTCATGACGTTTTGACTTTTGAAGCTGCCAATGAGATTGAATTCTTCTGCTCTGTACCGGGATTGCAGGCCAATGACAACCTGGTTGTGAAGGCTACCCATGCCCTGCGTCAGGCCACGGGGTCAAAAATGGGAGCGAGGATAGCGCTGGAGAAAGAAATCCCTGTGGCTGCCGGGTTAGGAGGTGGGAGCAGCGACGCAGCGGCTGTGCTGCAAGGGTTGAACAGACTCTGGGGACTCGGCCTGGCTGTTGAAAAGCTGGCTGAAATCGGGGCGGGGGTTGGCTCGGATGTGCCTTTTTTCATTTATGGGGGTACCTGCCTGGCACAGGGCCGTGGGGAAAAAATAACACCTTTGCCAGATATAGCGAGCGCCTGGTTTGTATTGCTTAAACCAGTCATTGCCGTGCCTGCGAACAAGACCGCCGTGCTTTACGGTATGCTCAAACCCTGGCATTACAGCGGCGGCAGCCAGGCTGCCGCCGCTGTTGAGCTGTTAAAGACGGGTAGAACTAGAGTAGGTATGTTTTACAATACCTTTGACAGTCTTGCCGAAGTGGCATATAGAGGCCTGAAACGGTACCGGGAGGCAATGGAAAAGGCGGGAGCAGGCGAAATCCACCTGTCCGGCTCCGGGCCTTATTTATTCAGCATTTTCGATAGCCGGCAAGCTGCCCTGGACGTACAGCAAAAATTGTCGCTTGTGAAAATGGATGCTACTTTAGTACAGAGCGTAACAAGGGATGAAGCAGGAAACTGAACCCCCCAAAACCTGCAGGCAGAAAAATAAAGTGGATTGAGGAAGGGCTGCTGTTGCTGGGCATGCCTGAACTTTTGTTCCACTCGCATTTTTAGATAGCTGCCAGGCGTCTCGCCAGCTTTTCCTCTTCAGCCCTTGTGTTGACCTCGCCGTCCAGCCTTGCTACCAGCAGTTTATTTAATACCGTTCCTACCCCGGGACCCTGTTTTAATCCCCACTGTACAAGGTCATTGCCGGTGACCGAGGTTTTAATGTGCATCAGCTTTCCAAGGTAGAGGCGCAGGTTCCTGCGTACGGCTAATGGGTTGGGATAAAGCCAGTTCACTTGTACTGCCGGCGGTTCCACATCTTTCACCAGCGAAAATATCTCCGAGTTCTTAATCAGCGGCCGGTCTAATTGCGGGAGCCTGTCTTTTAGGGACAGGCACTGGTGGCTTAGCAGGTCGTATTTGCTCCCCAGCAGGTTCAGCCTCTGCAGCAGTTCGTACAGCGCACCCTCGCCCATTTGATAGGCCATCAGGCAGAAATATATATGGTTGGCTGAAGCGCCATCAGATATCTTTGCAGCGCGCCGGAAGGCGGTTTGCATCTGGCGGTTCCACAGGAGAGAGGGATGGAGCTTGTGTAAAACACCAAGCTGACCGGCACGCCTGATAATGCCGCCGGGCCTTTGTTCCGTCAGCCACAGCAGTACCTCGTGTTTTAAGCGGTCGCCGCTGATAGAATCCAGCATATCGATGTCGCGCCTGAGCAGCCGGGCCGTTTTCCTCTCTAATTTGAAGCTCAGCCTTTGCTCGTAACGTACAGCGCGCATTATGCGCGTGGCATCGTCCTCAAAACTCCTGTCGTGCATGACACGGATGACCCTTCCCTCCAGGTCAGCTACACCGCCGTACAAATCTGTAAGCACGCCGAAATCTGTGGGGTTGATACAGAGGGCCATCGCGTTAATGCTGAAATCCCGCCGCAGCAGGTCATCACAGATATCGCCGCGCCTCACCCGGGGAAGCGCGCCGGGGTGGTCGTAAGATTCATTCCGGCAGGTTGACAGGTCTATGCGATACCCTTCAAGATCGAAGCGGGCTGTTCCAAAGGCTTTGTGAACAAATAGCCTTGCCCCGGCATTGTCAGCTATGGCCCGTGCTAGCTTGATAGCGTCGCCATCGATCATAATATCGATATCTGCGGAAGGCCGGTTGAGCAGGATGTCGCGGACAATGCCGCCCACCAAGTAGCTGTTAAAGCTGTGGCGGGCGGCTGTTCTGCCAACCGTTCTTACCAGTTGGGTAACCGGCCCGGGCAGCCTTGCCTCGATTTCAGCAGTCAGGTTATTGTGCATATGCGATCATAAATAAACTTAATCAGGTAAGCTGCTTAAAATAGTGCCGACCCGCTCCCTTGTAATAAACCTGTCAAAGATGAACAGCGACAGGATTACGATAATGAAAGCAATGAACCCGGCCAGGCCGGTTATACCCACGGTCAGTTCATCACCCCCTGTCAGCAGTACCATCGCCAGGCCGGGGACGGCATTTATGGTGCCGTGAAAAATGGCCGCGGCAATAACGGATTTTGCCTTAAGCCGGATATAGCTGAAGACGGGCGCCATGACGATCGTCCAGCCCGTCATTATGAGGATGCCGAGATAAGGATGGTGGGG
>JAPLHK010000116.1 GCA_026389715.1 Chloroflexota bacterium | reverse complement strand
CCACGTCCTCGCTGATTCCTCATACGATTTACTTGCGTTTAGTGCATCCTTGTACAGGTCAAACCATTCTTGAGTCATATACTTTGCCATGACAACTCCTTTTTGTTTTTATTTTACAAGAAACAGATTCTTTGGGTTCTCGATCATCATCGTATTAATCTGTTCGTCGGTTACTCCCCTGCAGGACATCCCCATGCTAAACTCCCAAATACGCCTTCCTGACGTTTTCGTCCTGCATCAAGTCGGAGGTTTTTACCCGTACTTGGCCAGCATCAGGCCCAGCCGGGCGTTCTGCTCGACAAGTATGATGGTTTCGCCCTCACTGCTGACCTCCTTGATTTTCTCGGCAAGCTGTTGGCGCAGTAGAGGGCTAAGGCCGAAGGAGGGTTCATCCAGCATCAACAGCTCGGGCTCTGCCATGAGGCCGCGTCCGATTGCCACCATCTGCTGCTGGCCGCCGCTGAGTTCGCGCGCTTTGGCAGATAGTTTCTCCCTCAGCAGGGGGAATAACTCCATCACTTTTTCCATAGATGCTGCGATCTGTTTTCGGTCTTTGCGAAGGTAGGCGCCCATCTCCAGGTTCTCCCTCACCGTCATCAGCGGGAACAGTTTCCTGCCCTCGGGGATCTGTATGAGCCCTCTGGCCGCTATTGCCCCGGGTTTGAGGCCGCTTATCTTCTCGCCCTTGTAGTCGATTTCTCCCCTCAAGTCTTTGAATTTCACCAGACCGCTGATGGCGTTAAGCGTCGACGACTTGCCTGCGCCGTTCGCGCCCAGTATGGTAACGAAATCCCCCTTATTCACGGTCAGGTTCAATTTCCTGACGGCCACGGTTTTGCCATACTTGATCCAGACGTTTCTTAGTTCCAGCATTGCTATAACGTCTCCGTGCCCAGGTAGGCCTCGACCACCTCCGGCTTGCTCATCATTTCATGGGGGTCGCCGTCGGCGATCTTGTTGCCGAAGTTGAGCACGATGACCCTCGTGGCTATGTTCAGCAGGACTCTCATATTATGCTCTATCAGCACAACCGTGACGCCTTGCTTATTGATCTCCCTGATGTTTTCCACGACGCCCATGGCCTCTTCGTGGTTCATACCGGTGGTCGGTTCATCGATGAGCAATACACTGGGATTGGCTGCAAGGGCAACACCGATACCCAGCATGCGCTGAAACCCGTGCGGCAATGCCGCCGCCGGCCTGAAGGTCTCGTTGAAGATGTTGACGAACCTTAGTGTGTTAAGTGCATTGCCGACGATTTTTTCGTGTTCATCCTTGTAGGCCTTCGTTTCCCAGAAGGCCTGCCATTCATTTGTCTTATACTGGAGCCTGGAACTTATCATCATGCTCTCTATTACCGAGGCGCCTTCAAAGAGCACGTTCGACTGAAAGGTCCTGACAATGCCCAGCCGAGCAATCTGATCGGGCCTGAGCCCGGATATCTTCCTGCCGTCAAAATAGATAGTGCCGCGGGTCGGCCTGTAGTATCCTGATATGAGGTTGATCAGCGTCGTCTTGCCTGACCCGTTGGGCCCGACGATGCCGAGTATTTCGCCCTTATTGACCTGGAGGTCGATGTTTTCAAGCGCTGCCAGCTTGCCAAAGAACTTGATTATCCCTTTTAGTTCAAGTAATGGCATTTCACATTAATTCCCCGGTTTATTCTTCATCCATCCCTTCCTCTCCCGGCATCTGAAAGTCCTCAGGTTCCCCGAATACCCGGCGCCACAGTTTGCCCCACTGGTCAACCAATCCTGTTCCCTTCGGAAGTACTAGCAGCAAGAGTACCACAACGCCGCCAAAAACCAGGTACTGGATATTGGGTATAGGCACGCGGGACAGGTATATACCCAGGGTATACAGCAAGGTGGCCCCTATGATCGGCCCGCCGACTATCGAGCCCATGCCACCAACGATGGTCATCATCATGATCTGCACTGACTTCCACAGGTCAAAAATCAGCGGGTTCATCACCGAGAGAAAGGTAACATAATAGGCGCCGGCCAGGCCGGTGAACAAACCTGCAACGGTGAACGCAATCAAACGGTGCTTCATGAGATTGATCCCGAGGTGCTCGGCCAGCACCGGGTTTGCCGCCACGCTGCGGAATGTCCCGCCTATTCGTGTCCGGTCTATCTGCCAGTAGAACAAGGCCGAAACGGTTACCAGCAATAACATGAAGTAGTAGTAGGGCACCACGCTGGCAGCAAAATTGATTTCAAGATTTCCCACAGTAAGGGACTCCGGTGCATGGGTTAATATTCCAGAAGCCCCCTGGGTAACAGATTCCCAGTTCATGGCCACAATCCTCACGATCTCTCCGAAGGCAATCGTAATTATCGAAAAATATATTCCACCCGCACGCAGCACAACTATGCCAATAATAAACGCTATCACCCCTGAGATGATGCCGGCCGCCACGAAGCTTGGCCAGTAGGACATTCCCATCTTGACCGTGAGTATGGCTGAAACATAGCCGCCTATGGCCATGAAAGCAGCCTGCCCCAGGCTGAATTGTCCGGTCCTCAGTATCAGCAGAAAGCCCATTACTGCGATTGCCCAAATCCCGCTTAATATAATGATGGACAGAGTCACCATATTAGTCGTGAAGAGCGGAAAAATTGCGACCAGCGCGATAAGTGCCCCGATAACAATCTTGGGGACAACGCTCTTGTGGTCTATATAGTAGCGCCCTATTATCATTTCGGAGCAGCTCCAAACAGCCCCTGTGGCCTGATCAGCAGTAAAATGATTACCAGCATAAATAATGCAACCTCAGAGTAATAGGAGATCGAATAGGCTATAACGCTGTTGAGCAGGCCCAGCATGATGCCGCCCACGATGGCGCCCGTCAGGCTGCCCAGGCCACCGATGACAACGGCCAGCAGGGACATTATCATGGGGATACGCCCCATAAAAGGATTGACTGACTGGACAATTCCGATGACACCCCCGGCCATGGCGGCCAGCGCGCAGCCTATACCCATAATAATTACGCGGACCCATTTTACGCTGACCCCATAAAGGCTTGCTGCATCCGGTTCCTGCGATGTGGCCCTGATGGCCTTTCCTACCTTGGTGAGGTTGAGCACTATATACATGGCGACCATAATAATCAGGGTGAAAACGATCACGGCAATTTTCTGATAGCTGACACCGAATGAACCCATGTCAAGCACGCCGGGAAGTACCGTGGCCATGCCTTTATTCATGAGGCCAAAGCCCATGCCGGCGGCGCCCTCAAAGAAGAAGATAAGAGCATTGGTAGCTGCGGTCACAGACAAAATGCCGTAGCCCGGGGAGGTGAGCCGCTCTATAACGACCTTCTCCACCAGCATGCCCAGTCCGCCTACAACCGCGCCGGATATCAGCAAGCTTAAAGGGAATGGTATGCCCGCCGCCGTGACCGCGTAATAGACGACGAATCCGCCCAGCATATAAAACTGGCCATGTGTCCAGTTCAGGATGCCGAGTATGCTGAATACCAGCACCATGCCGAATGCCATCGTCATGTAGATGCAGCTTTGCACCAGTCCGTCAATCCAGATTCCGGCAGGGGGCATACCAATTCTCCTTATAGCATCTAAGTGTTATTAGGGTAGGGGGTCCATGGGATGTTCGGCAAGATACACTTCTTTGCCGTCCTTGATGATGCACATCTGGCCGGTATTACCGTAACACACAGCAGAACCGTATGTCTTTTCGCCCGACATTGTCCATTTGCCCATTGCAGTGTCGAAAGTGCCTCCGCGGATTACCTTCATGATGGCATCCGCGTCGTCCACAGTGCCGGCCTGCTGCATTGCCTGTACCAATATCTGCGGGTGAGTCGGTATCCACTTCATTTCACCGGTGTATTCATACGGTCCTTTCGTATTTTGCGCAGCAATCTTCAGGGCTTCCTGGCACTCGGCAACGTACTTGGGATTGACCTTGGTAATCTTTAGCTTCGAGTTATCATCATAAGAGCCGATGGCGCCCTCGAAAGCAGCGGCACCGACAACCGCTTTGTACATGTCCATGCTTACGAATGGTCCGGAGCAACCAACCTTCATGTCCTTGTAGCCCATCTCGTAGCGCTGTTTGAGGAAAGCCATATGTTCGCCGATCCACCCGGCAATCAGGACGACATCACAACCTCCTTCTGCAAATTTGGTAATGATGGGAGCAAAGTCAGTTTGGCCGTACGTGAACCATTCCTCTTGCCAGGGAATCCCTGCTTTAGTAAGCGCATCCTGTACCTTCTGCCAGCCACTGCCATTCTTGCTAATAGTGCAGTCTAGAAGGCCCAGCCTCTTCAGGTTGGGGTAGGCATTTCTAATCGTGAAACAGTAGTTCACGAATTCGTCAAAAGATGGAGTGCCAAAAACAACATAGGGCATGGTCTTCGGGTCATATGCACCGCCCCAAGCGGCAGGTAGGCCATCAGGGGCGCCGGACCTGGTCACAAAAATGACCTTAGCCGGGTTGGTCACGGATGCTACGGCTCCGAAGTTCCAGCTCCAGTGCCCGGCTATGAACTTGCAATTATCTCCGTAGATAAGCTGCTTGGCAGCAGCAGCGCCGCCCTCAGCCGTGTTCTGGTCGTCGACCTGGATTAACTTGAGCTTGTATGTCTGGCCGTTTACCTGGAAGCCTTCCCTGTTGAACACCTCAAACCAGGCCTCGCGGAATGGTGTGGGGATCTGCCCCCACGGAGATGCCGACCCGCTAAGGGGCATCGGCAATCCGATATTTATGGTGATTGGGCCCGTTGGCTTTGGCGGCGCAGGTTTCTCCGCGCAGGCCACGCCAAACATGCCAAGCACAATAACCATAGTCATTAAAATTGCCAAGACGTTGTACCACTTTTTCATCGACTGTCTACCTCCATTATTTATTAATAGGAAAAACCGTAAATGGTCTTTTTCTAATGCACATCACCTCCTTTACCAGATGAATAAGAATAATGCTATTCAGGTAAACCTACCGGTCAATTTGATATTGTATCAGAACCGGGGAATGGCGGTCTGGCGTGCTTTGAAAGTCCATATAAATAAAATTGAAAGAAGAGCAGCAACGTGTTGCGTCAAAATAAACTGTTACCGAACAGGTAATCATTGCGTCATAAATCGGGTTACCTAAATCTTATGAATTCTGAGTGATTTGCGGTGGCCTACTTTATCATCCAGTGACCATAGCTTATCCAGGCTATAGTTG
>JAPLHK010000062.1 GCA_026389715.1 Chloroflexota bacterium | reverse complement strand
CTGTTCCAGTACGCTGTCCCAATCGACCTTGCACTTATACCGTAACTGCATGACGGTCTTGAGCCTGGACTGTGCAATGGGACTGCTGAAGTTGTATATCTGTTGAAGTAAATGACTGTTATACTCGGGGTTGGACGTGGTGAACCATAATTCCCCTTTGACTGTGCCGTCTTTGCCCTCGGACAGTTTCCCGACCTGAGCCGTGAGTTGGTACTCTTCCCAGGTGAACTCGTAACTGGAGCCTTTATTACTAAGTACGGGCTGTGGCATAAGTTATATCTATCCCGCCTTTCTTCGGTATCTCATAAGCTAATACTTGTTGCCAGAATCTAATCTGATATTCAATCAAAGGTAATTTTGGCTGATGCCTTAGTGGCGCCGTCTTCAACCATTCCAATTCCTCGATGAGTTCGCCTGGCCGCATGGTTTTCAACCGCGCCTCATATTCCCGACGGTAATCCAGAGGCATGTGGACCGAAGCATCATTGGCTAATTCTTCAAGCTGCTCTTTAGTGCCGCCGGCCTCTATCCAGTCACTGACATCTTTGCCCGGGCCCGGCAGTAAGAGGATCTTCACGCACTCTGTAATAAAATAGATTTCATCGGCTACGGTTAGTGCGTGCTTCCAACCTGCCGTGTCTTTATCAGGGCAGAGAAGCGTCAGTGCACCCTTTAATGCCTCGGTATAGCTCCTATGCCATTTGCCGGCTCCCATTGGACAGGTGGTGGCCTCAAAGCCCAGTTTGACCAGGTTGTCAGCATCCTTCTCACCTTCTACCAAGAAAACCGGTGTCTCTTTATTTATGGCCCGCGTGACCTCCGGCAGCCGGTAAAGCACTGGTTCAATTCCCTGCAGACTATAAATATGACCACCTTTCCCATCGGGGCGGCGCTGAGTGAAGCGCTTAAATTGATAGCGCACAGTCTGGTGAACCACGGCGCCGGATAGGTCGTGGTATTCATATATTGCAGCGATCTTATTTGTCATCGTTTTTCTGCCTGATGATTGCCCGGCCCCCGCAGGCTCAGGGGCCGGGCGCGGTTAAAAAGGAGGCAGACCTGGCTCGGCGGTCCGCGCCGGGTCTACGCCGATGGTTGTCCGGACACCAGGTTATCTGTCGAATAAATCCCTGGCCACTACCCAGAGTCTGTCTATCTCACCTACGTACTCTACGTATTCCAGCACACTCTTATATCCGCTATTGCGGGCTTCCCGTTTGATATCACGCTTCGTCCTGTACCTGAAAACATCGTAGAGATGGTTCCAGATATCCTCGAAATCATTAAATTCCCAAGGATGCTTGGCCATGTATTTATCGATGAACACGATGATCTCGTTGCGCTTGGTAAGAGGTGGCACAACCGGCAAGAGGGCGTTGCTTTCATGTGTGGTTTTAAGTAGTGCCACGTCGGTTTTCAGCAAATTCACGTCAGTCTGTATAACTTCAACATGGCCGGTTAAGCCGATTATCCCCTGGGCCAAGGCCTTGATGGATGCCAGGTCGAGATTAGGAACGACATTGGTTATCACTCTCTCCTGGCGCATAGCCGGCACTGCCTCGATCAACTGTCTGTAAAGCAATTTCGCCAGCGGTTTGCGGGATTTGCTGATGATGTCATACAGCCCGACCTCATCGGTGTAAGGCAGTCTTTGGATACCGCCGGCAGTTTGGCCCTCAATCCAAGTTATGCCGCCGGAAGGGATGGGGTTATTATCCCCACCCTTCATTAATCGTGCTATAACGTCTTTTGTCCTCTTAATGCCCAGGGATGCGCATACGTCGGTAACGCAATAATGGATCTTGCCATCGCCGCCGGGTACTCGCCGGATAGTGTGTTCATTGAACTTAAAAACTGTCAATTCCTGTGTCATCTGCATAATCTATCTCCTGATTATCCGTTTCTCTCTATGAGTAAGCGCCGGCTCTGTACTCGCTCACAATCTCGCCGTTGATTATTCCCCTGGCTATGGCACACAAATCGGGCAGCCACCCTTTTTCCTCAGCTACTTGTATCGGCCGACATCCCCTGTTACGAGCAATAGCTTTGATATCTCTGTGATTGCGATACTTGTCCTCGTAATAAACCATGTTCCAACAATCGTGCTCGGGCCAGTACAATTTGAGAGAAATATTCCTTATGTCCTGATTGAGCCTGGCCCGCCAATCAATTCCATTTAACTCAGGTAGAGTGCTTTTTTTCAGCAGTTTGACTCCCAGCTCCTGATTGGACTGAATAACAGAGACCATTTGCTCAAGGCGGTTGAGCCGTGCATCAACTTTTTGGTCAAAGACTTTGACAATATTGTGCGTTTCTATGATCACCTGTTCCGTCGAGACAATCCCGGGGGTAGACCGGCCGGTCGACCCCCTCATGGACGGCACCGCCTCGATCAGTTTGCGGTAAAGTACCTTTGCCAGTGGCTTACGTGACTTGCTGATGATGTCATACAGACCAACTTCATCGGTGTAAGCCATGCGCTGCATGCCACCGGCAGTCGGGCGATCGATCCATGTAATGCCTCCAATAGCGACACCGGTATTAACGGTGTCGGTATTGCTGCGGAGGTAGATATAATCTTTCTCCATATGTGAAAGGGGTATGTTATTAACATGCCCCTTTGTTAACCGAGCAATAACCTCTTGAGTTCCTTTGATTCCCAAAGAAGTGCAAACATCAGCGATACAATACAGTATCCTGCCATCAACCCATGGCATCAGCCGGATAGTGTGTTCATTGAACTTGAAAACTGTCAGTTCCTTCGTCATTTGCATCGTATCTCTCCTAATTCTTAACTCCACGGCTATCTCGTCCATGCGGTATCGGCAAGGGTATGTTTTGAAAACGTACCCTTTGAATCAGGGAGGCCACTTCTAGTGGCTACCTTTGAAAGGAGTATGTTATTAACGTGCCCCTTAGGAAGGGGGCGGTTATCGTCCGCCTCCTTTGTCATCTGCATCGTATTCCGCCTATTCATCTTTCGGCTCCATATCCGCAGCTATCCTGTCAATGCAGCAGCAAGCAAGGACATGCCTTGAAGGCACCTCCTTAAAACGGGGTGCGTTATTAACGCATCCCTTAGCATGGACATCGATATTGTCTATGTCCTTGCTTTTGAAAACCGTTAATTCCTTTGCCATCTGCATAATCTTTCTACTAAATACCCGTTTCTCTTTATGCGTAAGCACCAGCTCTGTACTCGCTTACAATCTCGCCGTTTATTATTCCCCTGGCTATGGCGCATAGGTCGGGCAGCCAGCCCCGGTCTTCTGCTATCTGTATCGGCCTGCAACCTTTATTTCGTGCTATCGCCTTTATGTCCCGGTGGTTGCGATATCTGTCCTCGTAATAATGTTCTAACTTGCAGGCCAGATTTCGCATTTCTTGATTCAATCTGGCGCGCCAGTCTATCTCCTTGACCTCCGGCAACGCCCCCGCTTTGAGCAGCTTAACCCCTATCTGTGCCTGCTCGGATTTTATTCCGGCTATCTGATCCATCATTGATATCAAGGATACTGTCACAGTTTCAGTCATTAGTTTGACCGCGTTAGCCATCTCAAAAACGATCTGTTCATTTGAGATAGCGCCTGCCACTGAATAAGAGCCCGTTTTACGTATTGATGGCAGAACGACAGCAAATGCCCATTCCTTATACGGTGCTGCTTTCGGGCTATCACTGCCCAGGATCAGGTAATTTAAGCCCGCTTCATCAAGTAGCAGGTGTCTTCTCATCCTTCCATCCGACGCCAACACTTCAGTCTGACTTAAGTGTAGCTTCGGAATACGCCTGGTTGATTCTGAAACATTACTCAACCCAAGGCACTTGCAGGCATCAAGAGCAACCCACCATTCTTTTCCTTTTTCATCAACCACTATCCTCTGTGGCGCTTTTTCAAAATAGACCGTCAATTCCTGTGTCATGTGCTCCCCCCTATATTTATCCTGTCCTGGCAGTAGTGATTACCCTGGGCGTTATCAGCACGCCAGCTATCTCCCTGGCGCCGGCTTTGACCATGGCCCTGATCTTCATCTCGTCAGGCTTACATAGGTTCCTGGGCACCAGGTCGGGTTCTACGACCGTGAATTCCCAGTCCTCTTTGTAGGTGACGGTTCCGACATG
>JAPLHK010000069.1:11875-12659 GCA_026389715.1 Chloroflexota bacterium | reverse complement strand
GCGCTTGAACCGATAATGGGGAAACCATGTGAGGCCAGCGGTTCCGCAAGGTTAACGGCTGTTTGGCCACCGAATTGAACGATTGACGGGCAGCTTATATACCGCTGGTCAAGGAAGGATTCATTCTCAATAATATTACGCACGCTTTCATCGTCGAGCGCCTCAAAGTAGAGCCGGTCGCTGGTATCGAAATCGGTTGATACGGTTTCCGGGTTAGAGTTAATCATAATGCTTTTGTAACCGGCCTCCTGCAAGGCCCAGGCGGAGTGAACGCTGCAATAATCGAACTCTATACCCTGGCCGATGCGGATGGGCCCGCTGCCAATGACCAGCGCCTTGTTACCCGTTAACGGCTCAGCTTCGTTTTCTTTTTCGTAGGTGCTGTAGAAGTAGGGTGTTTCTGCATCGAACTCAGCCGCGCACGTATCTACCATTTTATATACCGGTTTTATTAACCACTCGTTTCTGATCTGCCTGACCTGCTCGGGCAGGCGGTCGGCCAGCGTGCTGATCTGCACGTCGGAGAACCCTAAACGTTTGGAATCCCATAAAAGATCGCGGTTGAGAGGTTCCGACAGCAGCCTCCTTTCCATTTCCACGATATTCAACGCCTTATGTATAAACCAGGGATCGATGCCGGTGAGGGCAGAGATCTCCTCTACCGGCTTGCCGCGCCTCAGCGCTGCCATTACAGCCCACAGCCTCAGATCGTTGGGTTCCAATGGCAGGGAATCGAGAGTGCCATCTTTGCCCCAGTCCTTACCCTCCCAGAGCAGTGATTTAT
>JAPLHK010000069.1:0-11848 GCA_026389715.1 Chloroflexota bacterium | reverse complement strand
TCGAAGCACCGATCTATGGCCATGACTTCCCCGGTTGCCTTCATCTGGCTGCCGAGTGTCCGGTCGCCGGTGATGAATTTATCGAAAGGCCAGCGGGGGATCTTTACCACGCAATAATCGAGAGCCGGTTCAAAGGCTGCCATGGTTTTACCTGTCACTTTATTGGGTATCTCATCCAACCTCTTGCCGGCAGCAATCTTGGCCGCCACCCTGGCAATCGGGTAACCGGTAGCTTTGCTTGCCAGGGCGGAACTGCGGCTGACGCGCGGGTTTACTTCAACGATGTAGTACTCGCTTTGACGGACATTAAGCTGGTCGGGCGCCCATCTCCGGGCAACGGTGGGACTTGGGGTCAGGGCGAACTGGATATTGCATCCGCCTTCGATGCCCAGTGCCCTGATAATTTTCAAACTGGCCGATCTCAGCATCTGGTATTCTTTGTCTGTCAGCGTCTGGCTTGGCGCCACTACAATACTATCGCCGGTATGGATGCCCATGGGGTCGATATTCTCCATGTTGCATATAGTGATGCAGTTATCCGCCGCATCACGCATAACCTCGTACTCCAATTCCTTCCAGCCGAATAAGCACTGTTCCACAAGTACCTGGTGCGTGAGACTTGCCGAAAGGCCGTTGGCCGTGATGGTTTTCAATTCATCAAGCGTGCGCGCAACACCGCCTCCCGTTCCGCCCAGGGTAAAGGAGGGGCGGATTATCAAGGGCAATCCGATTTTACCGGCAAATTGGACAGCCTCATTCACCGAATTGGCGGTAATGCTGTCGGGGATAGGCTCCCCTATATCCTGTATAAGTTTCTTGAATAGTGAACGCTCCTCAGCCTTCTTAATGCTTTCAAGCGGCGTGCCCAGCAGACGGACATTGTAACGGTCAAGTACACCTGCGTCAGCCAGTTCTACTGCCAGGTTAAGACCCGTTTGTCCTCCAAGTGTTGGTAGAAGGCCGTCAGGCCGTTCCCGTGCAATAATCCGGCTGACCACCTCCACGGTAAGGGGTTCGATATATACGATGTCAGCTATACCCTGGTCGGTCATAATAGTGGCCGGGTTCGAATTTACCAGTATGGTTAAGATGCCTTCCTCACGCAGTGACTTGCAGGCCTGTGTACCAGCATAATCGAATTCCGCGGCCTGGCCTATGATGATTGGTCCTGATCCGATTACCAGTACCCTGGACGGTTTTGCCATCTAATTGTTCTTCCTTGCCTTTACAATATCGAGGAACTGCTGAAAAAGGTAAACGTTATCCTGCGGGCCCGGCGACCCCTCGGAATGATATTGAATGGATATGAGCGGCAGTTCCCTGTGCCTGAGACCTTCTACCGTCCCGTCATTCAAGTTAAGGTGGCTCGCTTCCAGTCCGCCTTTCAAAGTCTCTAATGCTATGGCATATCCATGGTTTTGCGTTGTTATATAGATACGCCCGCTGGCCAGGTCACGGACGGGATGATTGGCGCCGCGGTGCCCGAATTTCAGTTTGAATGTATCTGCGCCGAGAGCCCGGCCGATAAGCTGGTGGCCCAGGCAGATACCCATTACAGGGACACGGCCGAGCAGCGCTTTGATATTATCGATAATGTCGGCGAGCAAGGCAGGGTCGCCCGGCCCCGGAGACAGCACGACTCCATCCGGTTGGAGGCGCATGATTTCTTGCGCAGAATAGGCGCACGGTACAACGGTAACCGAGCATCCCAGTCCGCTGAGTACCACCAGGCGCAGGCCCGGCGGTGCTTGATTTGATTGCTGCCAGGCGAAGGTTTTGGGCGTGGAAACCTCTCTGACAAAATCGGTGGATCCATACAGGGGGATCTTTTTAAGTTCGGCCATCGATTCGGCAACAGTGAGGTCCGTGGACATGATCCCCATCATCACGCCCAGCGAACGTATATGCCTGGTCAGGCTTCGCGTATCTATGCCGCTCAGCCCGGGTATACGGTTATCTTTCAGATACGAGTCCAGCGTTTTCGATTTTTGCCAGTGGCTGGGCATGGGGCAATATTCCCTGACCACAAAGCCCCTGACCTGGATTTTATTAGACTCGATATCCTCCTCGTTTATGCCATAGTTGCCTATCAGCGGATAAGTGGGTATGACTATCTGCCCGGCAAAGGAAGGGTCTGTTAACATCTCCTGGTAACCTGTCATGCTGGTAATGAAAACGATCTCCCCCGACCCTGTAACCGGGGCTCCGAAGGAGATACCCTCATAGAATGTGCCGTCCTCCAAAACCAGCACGGCTTTTTTGCCTCTTGTCATTGAGCAATTCCTGGTGAACTATTCCTGTAAACGATCTCACCCCTGTGGATCGTGGCAACAACTGTTCCCTTCAGCGTATAACCGTCGAAAGGTGTGTTCTTGCCTTTGGAAAGTAAATTGTTCTTATCCACAATCCATTGCCTATTTACATCCAACAGTGCGATATCGGCGGGGGAAGCGGCAGCGAGTGTGCCTGTTCGTCCAAATCTATTGATTAATACTCTCGAAGGTCCGATGGTCATACGCGCAATCAGGGTATTTAAATTGATTTTTCCCGCGTGGACCAGGGTCATTAATACTCCGAAGGCGGTTTCAAAGCCGCTGATACCGGATGCCGCTAATTCGAACTCGCAGAGTTTCTCTTCATCGGTATGAGGCGCGTGATCGGTGGCAATCGCGTTTATCGTGCCATCATTGATGCCCTGAATGAGCGCTTCGACATCCGCTGCGCTTCTCAACGGCGGGTTAACTTTTGCCAGGGTATCAAAGGCAGGGGATTCCTCCGGCTTAACCGGGTTACTGGCTATGCGTTCATCTGTTAGCGTAAGATGATGCGGCGTAACGTCGGCTGTAATCTTCAAACCTTTAGATTTCGCTTCTCTGATAAGCTTTACTGCGCCCCCGGTGCTTACGTGTGTAATATGCAGGCCTGCACCGGTCATCTCCGCCAACACTATATCCCTGGCGATAATTGATTCCTCCGCTGCTGCGGGAATGCCTTTCAGTCCCAGCCTTGCGGCTACCCAGCCATCATTCATCTGGCCTCCGTGGGATAATTCCAGGTCTTCACAATGATCGATTATCGGCAGGCCAAGGCTTGCGGCTTTTAACATGGCCAGCACCATAATACGTGAACTGCTGACCGGGCTCCCGTCGTCGCTGAACCCGACACAGCCGGCGCCGGCCAGTTCAGACATGTCTGTTATCTCCCTGCCCTCCCGGTTTTTGGTGATGCATCCTACCGTCAGGATAGTTACCCGTCCACTTTCCCTGGCTGCAAGTGTATTTACATAATCTATGGTTGCCGCGTTATCCAGGGGAGGGTTGGTATTTGGCATGCAACAAATGGTAGTAAAGCCTCCGCGCGATGCAGCAGCAGCGCCGCTGGCTACTGTTTCCTTCTCTTCAAAACCTGGTTCCCTGAGATGGCAGTGCAGATCAATGAAGCCGGGGCAGGCAACCAACCCGGTTGCATCGATTATTTGCGGCGCTGAATCAGTAATGCTGCCGCCGGTCTGCTGGATAATCCCGTCTTTGATAAGTATGCTTCCTATCATGTCTATGTCATTGGCGGGATCGATTATGCGGGCGTTTTTTATCAGGAGGGCATTTTTTTTCAACGTATTTTACCTCCTGCAATTAAGTATAGTAGCGCCATGCGTATCGCCACTCCGTTGGTG
This sequence comes from Chloroflexota bacterium, assembly GCA_026389715.1. Taxonomy (GTDB): domain Bacteria; phylum Chloroflexota; class Dehalococcoidia; order GIF9; family UBA5629; genus CAIMUM01. The sequence continues at coordinate 8,175 of JAPLHK010000069.1, read as the reverse complement.
ACCTGTTGTTCAATCAGCGATCTCTTGCCGTAGGCTACATCGTGATTGATTTCGATGCCCTCATTCATCGGCCCGGGATGCATGATAATTGCTCCTGGCTTGGCCCTCGACAACCTCGCATCATTTACCTGGTATAAACGTATATACTCGCGCATAGATGAAATCAACCCGCTCTGCTGGCGTTCCTTTTGAAGTCTTAAGGGCATCACGATATCGGCGCCTTCAATGGCAGTGTCCAGGTCATGCTCAATGCTGACATGGTGTAATCCGCAATTTTCCGTCCATTGCTTCAATCCGTATGGTATCAGGGCCGGCGGCGCGCAGAGAATAACCTTGATGTCGAAATTGCGTGTGCCCCAGAGGTTGGACCGCGCGACCCTGCTGTGCATGATATCCCCGATGATAACCAGTTTGCGTCCGCTCAGGTCACCTAACTGCTTGCGCATGGTATAGATATCCAGCAGGCCCTGGGAAGGATGGGCATGGCAGCCGTCGCCGGCATTTATGATCTTGGTTTCAAGGTGTTTGGCCGCGAGATACGGTGCGCCGGAACAGGGATGCCTGATAATAATCGTATCCACCTGGAGCGCCTGCAAAGTCCTCAGGCTGTCGATAAGTGATTCACCCTTGGCGACGCTGCTTTTAGCTGCGTCAAGGCTGACGGTATCGGCGCCCAAATACTTGGCAGCCAGCTCAAATGAAGCCCTGGTGCGTGTACTGGGTTCAAAAAACATGGTCGCGATAGTTTTGCCGCGCAGTGTGGGGACCTTTTTAACATCGCGTGCCAGGATCTCGACCATGCCATCGGCTATTTCGAAGACCAGGTCGATCTCCTCACGGCTGAAATCGTCCAAATCGAGGATATGTTTATGGTTCCATGATTCCATTGAAGCTGGCAACATGGTCCCTTGCCCGGCCGGCCAGGATTTCGTTTCATGCATGCTCATTTTTACCGCCCTCCTGCCTCATGACCGCGACTTTATCTACGGCGTCAACCTCGCTGACGTAAACTTTGATTTCTTCATTGCGTGCTGTCGGGATATTCTTTCCGACAAAATCTGCCCGTATCGGCAATTCGCGGTGACCGCGGTCGATTAGTACGGCAAGCTGGATGGTTTCAGGCCTTCCCAGGTCTATCAGCGCGTCGAGTGCTGCCCGGATGCTGCGTCCGGTATAGAAGACGTCGTCAACCAGGATTACATGCTTATTGGTGATATCGAAGGGGACGTTGGTCTGCTGCACAACGTGTTTGAAGCTGAGTGAACTAACATCATCGCGGTAGAGGGTGATATCCAGCGAGCCGACGGGTATATCCACCTGCTCCATGGTCTGTATGATTTTTGCCAGCCTTTGAGCCAGCGGCACACCGCGGGTCTTAATTCCCACGAATGCTATATTCCGGGCACCCTTGTTATGTTCAACTATTTCGTGGGCAATGCGAACAAGTACCCTTTCAATGTCAGAGGAATTCAGCAGTATCTTTTCAGACATAAAAAAACCTCCTGCCCTTGCTGGCAAGAGGTCATTCGCAAGCTAACATGCTTGAATATGCGCGATGAACTGCCTTCATCGCTCCCTTACCAGCCTCGCTGGGCTGACTTAAAGGTTTATTATCTTAATTATACTATATGGATAATCCAAAAATCAACTATTGAATTCAGCCGGGCCGATGGGGTATTAATCAACTTGATTATCGCGGCAATTGAGTTAAAATAGCTGGGCATGGATATGCTTTTCTGGATATAGAGCATAGTACACATAATGATATCACTGGAGGGCAATGTGAAATTCGAAGCGCGGGCCGGCAATTTAAACGAGGTAAAGTGCGACGCGGTCATAGTCAATTTATTCAGCGGTACGGACAAATTGGCCGGCGCCGCTGCGGCCATTGACCGAAACCTGGGACGATTGATCAGCGGCTTAATAAAATCGGGAGAGATAAAGGGCAGGCTATTGGATCTGCATGTTATCCATACGCTGGGAAAACTGCCTGCCAGGCTGGTCGTGGTTGCGGGATTGGGCAAGAAGGAAGAGTTCAATTTGGATAAAGTGCGTGATGCAATGGCAGAGTCTGTGCGCGCCTTAAAGAAACATAACTGTAAGGTTGCCGCCACGGTAATACAGAGTGGTGGAACTGGAAGGCTTCTCCCCGTTGATTGTGCACAGGCAATCACGGAAGGTAGCCTGCTCGGGGCATATCAGTATAATAAGCATAAGAAAAAGGAAGAAGATGAGCGCGATATCGAGCTGCTTCTATTAATCGAGCAAGACATGTCAATGCTCAACCATCTTAAGGAGGGTATTGAAAAGGGCAGGATAATAGCAGGAGCGGTGATACTGGCTCGCGATATGGTCAACGAGCCGGCCAATCACATGACACCGGCCCACATGGCGAAAATAGCGGAAGAAATCGCAGCAGCAAATGGAATCAAGGTAACCGTTTTAGAACGCGGACAGATGGAGAAGGAAAAGATGGGGGCGCTGCTGGGAGTCGCGCAGGGAACCAGTCAGCCGCCTAAATTCATCGTCTTAGATTACCGGGGGGATACTTCTAATAAAGACACCCTTGGATTCGTCGGAAAGGGTTTGACCTTTGATTCCGGCGGCATTTCCTTGAAGTCGCAGGAATTTATGTCCGACATGAAAGGCGATATGTCGGGCGGCGCCGCGGTAATTGCAGCCATAGGCGCGGTTGCCCGGTTGAAGTTAAAAATAAATATTACCGCTATTATCCCGGCTACCGAGAACCTTCCGGGTGGACGGGCGCTTAAACCCGGGGACGTCCTAAAGGCATCAAATGGCAAAACCATCGAGGTAGTCAATACAGATGCTGAAGGACGCCTGATACTGGCTGACGCGTTGTCGTATGCCGTCCGGCAGGGAATTTCTCCGCTTATCGACCTGGCGACTTTAACCGGCGCCTGCCATGTTGCCCTGGGCGATGCCTACGCCGGCGTTTTTACCAATAATCAGGCTCTTGTTGATAAAGTTGTCAAAGCTGGAAATGAATGCGGGGAAAACCTGTGGCAGCTTCCTCTGCCAGATGAATATAAAGAATTGAATAAAAGCGATATAGCCGATATTAAGAATTCCGGTGGCAGGTATGGCGGCGCCATCACAGCGGCGCTTTTTCTGCAGGAGTTTGTGAGTGACACGCCCTGGGTACATATGGATATTGCCGGTCCCTTCATGACAGAAAAGACCAGGGGCTCACTGGTGAAAGGCGCTACCGGGTTCGGTGTGAGGACATTGGTCAAACTCGCGTCAGATCTCAGCCGGAAAAAGGGAGGTAACAAATGAAAATCGAATGGTTCGGGCATTCCTGTTTCCTACTGACATCCGCTTCAGGGATGAAGCTGTTGATGGACCCATTTAAAGCAGAGAGTTATCTCAATTACCCGCCGGTGAGGGCAGCTGCGGATATTGTGACGGTCAGCCATGAACACAATGACCATAACTATCTTGTTGACATAACGGGCACTCCGGAGATTTTGCGTGGCGAACTTGATAAGAAATTCAATGGTATTCATATAAAGGGGTTAAGCGCGTTTCACGATGATGTCCAGGGCAAGGAGCGCGGGATAAACACGATATTCTGCGTAAATATGGATGATATAAATATCTGCCACCTCGGCGATCTCGGACACGTGCTGACGGGCGGGGAAATCAGCCAGATCGGGAAAGTAGACCTGTTGCTGATCCCGATTGGCGGCGTGTTTACTATTGACATTGACCAGGCAGGTAAGATTGTCAGTGAATTAAAACCCGGCATCACTATTCCCATGCATTATAAGACCGAGAGATGTCAGTTCTTGAAGTGGTCATCTGATGATTTCATCAAGGGGAAAAAGGGTGTCAAAAAAATAGGCTCAAGCGAGATTGAAATCAAAGCGGCTGATATCCCTGCCGAACCAGAAATAATCATCATGAAATACCCGGGTTAGGGGGGCTTATTCCTGGCCGGCTGAAAGCTTAATATAGGCAATCCGGGCAGCTTCGGACTCCGCGGTTTTCCTGGTTTTACCCGATCCTACGGCCAGAACTACATCACCCAAAGAAACGGATACAACGAAAACTTTGTCGTGGTCCGGCCCGGTTGATTCGATTATCTCGTATTCCGGCAATGTTTTAAACTCCGCCTGGGTAAGTTCCTGCAGCATGGCTTTGAAATTTGATGTGAATTTGCCTGATTTAACTGCTGCCAACTCCTTGCGGAATACCGACATGATGAATTGCCTGGCAACGTCCAGTCCACGGTCAAGAAATATGGCGGCTGTCAACGCTTCAAAAGTATCAGCCAGGTTATTGCGTTTACTCCGGCCACCGGATGCCTCTTCGCCTTTTCCCAGCACCAGGTAATTTCCAAGTTTGATATCTGCCGCCTTTTCGGCAAGTTTTTCCTGTCTTATCATGGAAATCCTGATTTCAGTCAGCTTACCCTCCGCTAAAGCGGGGAATCCATGATAGAGTGCCTCGGCTACTACCATATTGAGGACGGCGTCACCCAGGAATTCCATTGTTTGATTATCCCCGGTCTGATGGCCGGGATTTTCATTGGTATATGAAGTGTGGATGAAGGCCTGACCGAGAATGGCAGGGTCATTGAAAGTGAAACCCAGGGATGATTGCAGTTCATCTAAACCAGACAAATTATATAACCTGGTATCACGGGATCGATTAGCTGAATTCTTTTTGCGCCAGGGCGGTGATAATTATGGAAGGTATACCGAAGACCGGAAACACTATACAGGAGGATATGGCACCGGCCAGTGCAAACGTCCAGATCCTCCTCTGCAGGGCATAAACGCCGCCGATGATAGATATGATGCCTATGAATACCAGGACAAAGGGTACGGCAAATAATCTGGAGATAATCTGCTCCGTTTGTTGGATTATCACCGGGTCTAGGCCCATGACTTCGTGAATGGTCTGGAATACCGCACTCAGGATAACAAAATATATGCCGCCGACCATGCCGATGGCGCCCGATACTATATCCAATATGCCGGCCATAATAGGTTTCCACGTGAGTTTCATGGTATTCTTTTCTCCGGTAAGTCCAAATCCTGGAATTTATTATTAGGTATACCTGATTTTAACAGTTACTGTCAATATCATTATCACAAATATGAAACGGGTTATCGTCCTGGATGAGGATGTTGATACAAAACAATCGCTTTGCTATAATTCCAGCGCTCTGGGGATTAGTCTAGCGGTAGGACAGCGGACTCTGAATCCGTGAGCCCTGGTTCGAATCCAGGATCCCCAGCCAAATCTTGTGGCGCATTCGTCTAGGGGTTCAGGACGCTGCCCTCTCAAGGCAGAGATCACCGGTTCGAATCCGGTATGCGCTACCAAACCTTTCTTTATCACCCAAATTGAAGCTAATATTTGCCATCCTTAAAAAGAAACACTTGAGGGTCCTTATCCGTAAGGATTTTGCATTCTAAAAATCAGCATCAGCTTTATGATGGTCACCTTTTTCATAAGAAGCCATTCATTCCGGTTTTTTTAACAGTTATTGAATTCTCATGGCCAGTGTACAAGGTAATACTTTAGATGGGATGTAGTAAGAGCAGGATCTGCAAGGCAAAATATCAGTACACATCCCCTCCTTTGTGAGCAGGTGCAAATCGTCTTTCCAACAGCTAAAAAACCTTGATTATATAATTTATCTATGTTAATTTAACCCAACTAAATTAAGTCCGGCGAATGATGTGTGATGTGGGTAGGTTTATGCAATCCGCAAAATAACTACGGGATGCTCTATCCAGTAAAAGGATAAAGGATAAAGAAGGAGGCAAATGGAAAAAGACTTTAAGGTGTATGGTTACAGGTGGGTAATCCTTCTGCTCTTTGTCATGGTAAACATATTGATGCAGATACATTGGATCAACTTTGCGTCGATTGCGAGCCAGGCAACGAAATTTTACAGCGTACCTGCACCGATGATTGACTTGTTTACCCTCAGCTTTATGATCGTCTATCTTATCGTATCCTTTCCAGCATCTTATATCATCGACAAATGGGGCATGCGGATCGGGATTGGGATCGGCGCCGCACTGATGGGCATCTTCGCATTAATGAAAGGGTTCTTCGCTGCAGACTATACAATGGTTCTGATTGCCCAATTCGGTATTGGTATCGGACAGCCCTTTATTAATAATGCTATCACCAAAGTCGGGGTCCGATGGTTTCCTCTCAGGGAGCGCGCAATAGCAGCAGGTTTAAGCATGCTAGGACAGTTCGTGGGGATGCTTCTCGCCATGGCTCTTACACCTTTTCTGCTTCAAAGCTACGGCATGGTAAATATGCTGATGATTTACGGAGTCGTTACTTTTGTTGGCGTCGGTATCTATTTAATATTTAATAGAGAGTGCCCTCCCACACCGCCCTGTCCTCCCGGCCATGATGAGCGGATTTCGTTCTTTGCAGGCCTCAAACATATGTTTAAACAACGCGATATGATTATACTTATGATAGGTTTCTTCTTTGGTCTGGGGATCTTTAATGCGGTTGTGACGTGGATTGAACAGATCGTAGGCCCACGCGGCTTTAGCATCACCGAAGCCGGGATCGCTGGATCGCTGATAATGTTAGGCGGAATCACTGGTGCTCTGATACTACCGTCTCTTTCCGACAAACTGCGCAAAAGAAGGATTTTTATCGTCATTGCAATGCTCGGCGCCATCCCTGGCCTCACAGGGATGACCTTTGCCGGCAGTTACTGGCTTCTCTGCATATCATGCTTTGTCTTTGGTTTCTTCCTGATAGGGGGCGGGCCCGTCAACTTCCAGTACGGCGCTGAAGTATCTTATCCGGCGCCTGAAGCCACTTCACAGGGAGTACTCATGTTTGTCGGAATGGTTTCGGGAATCTTATTCATTATCGGCCCGGACATCATATTGGAGGAAGGCGCCGCCAAGACACCTGCTATGATTTTATTTTTGGCGCTCCTGGTTGTTACTCTCATTCTCACTCTCATATTGCGAGAATCCAAGCATATCAGGACGGGTGATATTTAAAAATGGGCATGGTCGCCCTTAATAAGCTTAATCTATTGAGTGGAGGTATCGAATGACCAAGAACCTGGTTACAGGTGCAACAGGATTGATAGGTTCTGCCATCGTGAGAGAACTTATCAAAGATGGGGAGGATGTCAGGGTTCTCATTAGAAAGACGAGCGACACGCGGAATATTGACAATCTCGACGTTGAAAAAGTATATGGGGACATCCGCGATGGAGATTCCATGGCGAAGGCGCTGAAGGGCATTGAAACGCTTTATTATACAGCCGCACATTTTTCTCACTGGGTGCCCGATAAAAAGATCCCTTACGAGATCAATGTTGAGGGGACAAAAACCTCGATGGCTGCGGCACTTAAGGCCGGTGTGCAGAAAGTCGTGTATACGAGCACTAACAATACAATGGGAGCACATGGAGCCGAGAAGCCTGCCGATGAGACAGCAGAGTTCAATCATTGGGACACACATGACCACTATTCAATATCCAAGTATCTTGGTGAGATTGAGGCCAAGAAGTTCGTCGCCCAGGGATTGCCCATCGTCATAGTCAATCCAACCATCGTTATCGGTGCGCGCGATATAAAGCCGACACCTTCCGGGCAATTAATTCTTGCCGTAGCTAAGGGGGAGCTGCCCGGATATGTTGAAGGGGGCGTTAATATTGTTGATGTTGACGATGTTGCTCGCGGGCAAATTCTTGCAGCAAAAAAGGGCAGGATCGGCGAAAGATATCTTTTCGGAAATGAGAACATGACCGTCTTAAGTTATTTCAGATTGATTAGCGATGTGGCCGGGGTCAAGCCGCCGGCCTTGGAAAGCTTGATGTTGATGCCGTGAAAACAGCCCGCGCAACGCGGCACGTCTGCCTCCACCAGACAGCTTTCGTCCGCCATGAGCGGCAGGGCGGACTCGAGGAAGACCCGGCGCATGCCTTCCCAGTTGTCAGGCTTCAACGGCTGCTCGAGGAACTCGACGCCGAGTCGCTTCAGTTCGGGCGCGATCGCGACGGTCTGGGCGGCGCTCCAGGCGGTGTTGGCGTCGATGCGGAACACGGCCTGGGTATGACGCCGCAGTTCCCGGACGATGGCCAGGTCATCCGCCGTGCCGAGCTTGAGTTTGTAGATCGGCCAGCCGTCGAACTCCTTCATC
>JAPLHK010000074.1 GCA_026389715.1 Chloroflexota bacterium | reverse complement strand
GCGGCGCTGTTCCACCAGCCCTGTATCAGCACTGTAGGCGCGTATGTGCCTCTTGCCTTTAACTTTTATCATATAATATTAAACTGAGTGAACGTTCACTCAGTTATATTAATAAATGAACAGGGTTTTGTCAACATCGTAATAAAAATATAGTGGAAAACTGCGGAGAGGCAGATCGTTAAATCTGCAAGAATGAAGGGTATCTCTTGGAGGAAATGATTAACTGTACTCGCAGCCTTTGAGCAAAGCAGCTTTATTTAGCTCAAGCTGGCGCTTGTTCTTGGACATCATTTGGTTGAGGACTTTGATGATGCTGGAAGTAGTTACCACGGGTGCGCTGGCGAGAATGGCGCCGAGAGCTATGATATTGCCGACCGTTTCATCGCCAAGTTCCCTGGCTGCTTCCACCGAGGGAACGTAGATGGTCTTAATATCGGGTCGCTGGCTTTTGGTCTTTACCAGAGATTCGTTGACAATCAGCAGGCCGTCCTGCTTTACAGTGGGTTCCAGCATTTTGTAAGCAGCGGGGTTCATTGCAACACCGACATCCGGGTGGGATATGAAGATCGAGCCTATCCTTTCATCGGATATATTGACAAAGCAGGTGCACATCCCGCCTCTCTTCTCGCCGCTGTAATACGGCAACCAGGAAACCTGCTGTCCCCCTGCAAAGCCAGCTTCCAGGAGAAGGCGCCCTATAAATAGTACGCCCTGGCCGCCAAACCCTGAAATAGTAACCTCCCAGCTCAACCCTTCACCACCTTCTTCATCTCCGCCACTTCGGGCAGGCATTTGAACTCGCCGAGGGGAAATTGCGGGATCATGTTTTTAACCATCCAGTCAAGTGACTGGACTGGTTCCACTTTCCAGTTTATCGGGCACATGGAAAGGACTTCCACAAGGCCCAGACCAAGCCCCGCCATAGGCGCCCTGAATGCCAGCTCAATGGCCTTCCTGGCTTTCCTCACATTGGCCGGGTTGTGCAGCGACACTCTGGCGATGTATGCAGGGCCGTCCAGCGTCGCCAGCATCTCGCTCACCCTGATAGGAAAGCCATGATGCTCCTGCTTGCGCCCTTTGACCGTCGACGATGTATACATGCCCATGAGCGTAGTGGGAGCGAGTTGGCCACCAGTCATACCGTAGTTGGCATTGTTGGCAAATATAATGGTAATATTTTCACCGCGCGCAGCCGCATGTACGATCTCAGCCATACCTATGGAAGCTAAATCTCCGTCCCCCTGGATGGCGAACGGGACCAACTCCGGATGACAGCGTTTTATGGCAGTGGCGACGGCGGGAGCGCGCCCGTGGGGCGCTTCCATACCGTCAACTTTGAAATATTCATAAGCCGTTACCGTGCAGCCGATGGAACCGATGCATATTGCCCTCTCTTTAAGGTCGAGTTCATCCAACACCTCACCCACCAAGCGCTGGGTGATGCCGTGGCCGCATCCCGGGCAAAAATGGGTGGCGCGGTCCACCATAATATCCGGCCTCTGGTAGATCACATTTTGTAAATCGTTAACGCCGTGTTCGCTCATTACGTTTAATTTTCCATTACATCATTAAATCGATGGACTCGAATATCTGATCGGCCGTCAGCGGCACTCCGCCGTAGGTGTTGACGAGCTTGATTTCATTCTGGTTGCCAACGCTGATACGCACATCCTCCAGCATCTGCCCGCCGCTCATTTCCGCTACAAGAAACTTGCAGCCTCTCTCGGCTAAGTCGGCCAGTGGTTGATTTGGAAACGGAAAGACGGTTATCGGTCTGAGCAATCCCACCTTCCAGTTGCGCTTACGTGCCAGCTTCATGGCGGTCATGGCCGCTCTTGCCGCACTGCCATAAGCTACCAGCACAATTGTGGCGTCATCTAGAAGCATGCTCTCGTAACGCACCTCATTAATTCGCATCCTTTCGAATTTTTCCAGGAGCAGCTTGATCCGGGCGGGATGATCGAGGGGATTCATCTCAAAGGAGTTGATCAGGTTCTTAGGCCGACCTTTGGCGCCGGTGATGGCCCATTTCTTTTCCGGCAATTTCTTGACCGCGTCGCGCATCACGATCGACTCAACGGACTGCCCGAGGAACCCGTCAGCCATGATCAATGTGGGATTGCGGTATTTGTCAGCCAGCTCGAATGCCAGCATGGTAAGGTCCATCATCTCCTGTACAGACGATGGCGCCAGGGTGAGCAGATAATAGTCGCCATGGCCACCACCCCGAGTGCATTGCATATAGTCGCCCTGCGCACCGCCGATGTTCCCCAAGCCCGGCCCCGCACGCATGATATTTGCAATCACACACGGTGCTTCAGCTCCTGCCATATATGATATGCCTTCCTGCTGAAGGCTGAAGCCAGGACTGGAGGTGGAAGTCATCGCACGCACGCCCGTGGCTGAGGCGCCGTAGACCATGTTTATAGCAGCCAGTTCGCTCTCCGTCTGAAGAAAAACCCTGCCCAGAGCAGGCAGTTGCTGGGCCATATACTCGAGCAGGTCGTTCTGCGGGGTAATCGGATATCCGAAGTAGGCACCGCATCCAGCGAGGATGGCGCCTTCCGCGATGGCAATATTTCCCCCCATCAGGGTCCTTTCAGACATCAGTCGGCTCCTCGAAGGTAAATTTATCAGGATATCGTATCGCTTTCTGATCTGCGGCAGCGGTAAACTGAAATGGCAACGTCAGGACACATAAGTGCGCATGATTTACAACCGGTGCACTCGTGGGCCCGGTCCGATATCACCTCGGCGTAATTATAACCGAGCCGGTTGATCTCTTTAGAGGTCCCTATGATTTCCCTGGGACAAACTGAAATACAGTAGTGGCAGGCCTTGCATTTCTCTGTATCAATGACTATACAACTGGTTTTACGGCTTTCGGAGATCAACAATTCAGCATACCTTCATATAATGCTACAGCAAAAAAAGACAAGCAAAAGATAGTTTACATAGGCAGGAATTCCATGTCAAGAAATATCCCCGTCCAGCGGGCTAATTTTTCACTCAGCAGAGACTGATTTAGGTATTTTTTTTAAATAAATTTTATTCCGCCTTGTCCTTGTACCGCCCCACACACACGATGTATTGTTTGCCGTCGCTGCCCGTAACGAGCTTATAATAAACAGATTTATAATACAGGCCGATTTTACCGGGCATGGTGAATACGTAGTCCTCCCACCCCGTCCCATTAGCGAGGGCGCCATCGACAATGTTGTCCCTGAACAGGCGTCCGGCCATGTCGGGCACACCTTTAAAGTTTCGCCCGACAACAGCGGGATTATTGGCATTGGCGGCCTCGGTGACATACGTGTCGAATACATAAACGTACAGATCGGGCCGGTCCTTATCCTGGTAGGGGCTCTCACCGGCATTAATTTTCTTTAGGGTACCGGCGGAGTCAGCGGCGATATCGCCGGCCGTCTTATCAGCCAAGGAGATAACAACGTCTTTGGCGATACTGTCATCAGCATAACGCGGCAGGGCGTAACTGGTAATGGCGCTCTCATAAAAGCTCCGGCCGCCCGGCTGGCTGGGTATTTTCAGCGCGTCAAGGGCTTTCTGCCAGGAGGCTACAGTAGCATCAGGCGCCTGCTTATTAAAAGCAATATACCACTCTACCCGGCGCACATAGGATACCGGCTCAATCTCGGCCGGATTGATCCCTGCCTTGTAGGCCAGAAAAGGCAACCCCTCTGAAGGCCCCAGCCAGAGGTCCACCTTTCCGTCCATGAGTTTTTGGATGCACTGCAGGTCATTGTCGCTGACATCAAGGTTGGTAAAGCCTTTTTCGATAAGGAAAAGCTGGTTCGTGTCGTCCTTATAAACAGCTATAGACTTTACTTTTTTAGCGTCGTCCAACGAAGTTATTTTGATATCCGACCCTCTTTTAGCATAAAACCACTCGTCTGAAAAGCCGATAGGCCCGACCCATTTGAACAGCTCTTCCCTTAAGGGCATCCGCCCTGTTGAATACAACGCGATGCCAGGCTGCTTCTGAACCAGCTCATATCCATCGGACCACGGTTGCATCTGGATAACCGCGTCACTGCCGGTGTTTTTAACTAATGCCAGCACGATCTCGGTTGATTGACCGGTGACATTCCCCCGCTCGTCGCTAAAGTTGTAGGGCGGGTTCTCCTCGGTAACTATGAGAAGCTTGCCTGCCGGCACATTTAGATTGCAGCCCGGAACCAAAATCAAGACAGCCAGTAGAATAACTGCCAAACCTTTCATAGCACTTGCCTCCAGCTTAATTTACACAATTCTGATCAACGCGCAAACCGGAGCATATTCTTACACATGCTTGCCAAAAATGTCCAAACGCTGCTACGCGCTGTGCCTGCAGACGCTGATCCCCATGACTATTTTTCAATCCTATACATATGGATTTATTTCGTATATCATTATATTAAAATTGCATTGACTGATTGTACAATTAATCTGCAACCCGTGATAGCATTGCCTGCGTTTCAACACGGGCAGACTACTGAAATAGTAATTAAATTGAGAGGGGAGCGCAATGGTAAAGAAGGAAAAAAAGCCTGACCCCATAATCAGGGCAAAAAAAGGCGTGGTGAAGATGAGCCGTATACAAAGGGGCAAGCAGATAGCGACCTTCCGCAAAAGGCAGATAACCCGCGCGGCCTACGAGATAATCGCCGAAAAGGGCTACAACAACTTCACCATGATGGATATAGCCAAGCGCGCCGGAGTTTCGTCGGGACTGATACACCACTACTTCAAGGACAAGGAAAATATGCTGGTCACCCTGCTCAGGGAGATGCAGCAGAATATACGCCAATCGCTGGAGCGCAGTATAGAAACGGTAGCCGACCCCAGGAAAAAACTCGAGATATTTATGGACCAGGCTTTCGGCCTGGTCGAAAACGAGAAAGAATACATTTATGTTACCTTCGATTTTCTAACACAGATCAAGTTCAATGAACGCATGCAGCGCATATTGAGCAAGCTCTACCGGGGATACAGGGAAACCATTGTAATGATCCTGAGGGAAGGCAAGGCCAAGGGCATATTTAATGAAGTTGATGAACACTACGTGGCAACCATGTTCGTTTCGCTACTGCTGGGTCTGGAACAACAGTTTATTATAGACAGCTCGGCTTTCTTTTACCGCGAATATACCGCCCGGATAAAGAGCTATATTTTCGACATGGTGGTGCTCAAAAAGTAAGCTTGTTTAATCTCGCGAAGGCTATATCCTGGCTGATGCTGCCGTTCTCAAATTCAGCTTTGATTTTAGCTACTTCATCCCCGATGCCCAATGAGATCAAACCCTTCTCATCCACGGGAAACTCCGGAAACAGGAAAAACAGCCGGGCTATCTCACCCCGGTCGCCGCAAATGAGCTCTTCCACCGGCTGCTGCATCAGGTCTTTTTCATCTTTTGTCAGGGGGGCGGCGTTGAATACCTCGTTACAGAAATGATAGCGGCATTCCCGCGGCCTCCTGTCAAATATGGGGCAGGTGCTGAAATACTCAGAATAAAACCCGCAGTTGATGTTCCTGCAGCAATAGCCGTTACAGGGCGGGCAGATCTTGCCGGCTGCAGCATTCATTAAGCCGACCAGGCGGTAAATTTGATCTCCGAACAATTCCCGGAAATCCCCGTCGGTCAGGAATATCCTGGTATTAAGGTTATGGTCCACCATTTTCAACAGCCTGATTTTTCAAAAACTGATCAGTACTTTGCTTGCCTGTTTTGTTTCTCCGGGTGGGGTTGCTTTCAGCACCGGGTTATTTCAATATATTATTTGCCAGATATAGTGGATAATATAGCACAGGTTTTTACCATTTTAAGAATTTACACGCTACTTATTACAAATCCGGAGGTTATTTCATGATTAGGACGGTAGAACAGTATTTAGAGAGCCTGGATGACGGCCGGGTCGTTTATTGCCTGGGTGAAAGGGTCAAGGATGTAAGGACCCATCCCATGCTGAGGACCATCATCCGTTCCGCAGCGCTGGACTTTGCCATGCCCAACGATCCAAAGTTCCACGATCTTTATGTCACAAAAGACGCTGATGGCGAGGACGTCAATTTCCTCCTCACGCCACCCCGTAGCAAAGAGGAATTGCTGAGAAGGCGGGAATGTTTTATCACCGGCATACGCTCCGGCGGCGGCTTCCTGGTACACTGCATGGGTGTGGATGCGCTGGCAGCCTGCACATTAGCCGCCAATAAGATGGACAGGGCGCTGGGCACCGGTTACGTGCAACGTGTTGAGAGCTACCGCAGGTTCCTGCAGAAGGGCGATGTGGGCATCACGGGGGCCATGACCGACGTAAAGGGAGACCGCAGCCTTCACGCTTCCCAGCAGGTCCAGCACAAGGATTTCTACTTACGCGTGGTTGATAAGCAGAAGGACGGCATTACCGTGCGCGGCGCCAAGATACATATCAGCGCCACGCCCTGCGCCAACGAGGCCATCGTGCTGCCCTGCCGTACCCACGGCGAGGATGACAGGGACTACGCGCTCTCCTTTGCCGTACCGCTGGGCGCCAGGGGTGTCAAGCTGCTGGCTGTCGAACCGGTCACCAGGACGTACGGGGAAGAGGCAGCCTGGGATTACCCTCACGCATGGGGATTGCAGCCTACCGAATGCCTGATCGTCTTTGACGACGTCTTTATCCCCTGGGAAAGGGTGTTTATGTGCCAGGAATGGCAGTTCTCGCGCGATATAACCTACGGCTTCGCCAGCTTTCACCGGCTTTTCGGCACCTGCAAGATGGTCGGAGAGTTGGAAAAACTTACCGGCGCGGTGAGGCTGATAACCGAATACAACGGCCTGGAAAAATACGAGCATATCAGGAACAAGTTAGCCTGGATGGCGATGATCACCAATACCGTGGCCAACCTCGGCGAAATGTCCTGTATCAAGGCAACACTGGACGAAGCGTCCGGAATGATGGTGCCCGATCTCATGCTGACCAACTCGGCCAAATTCATTTTTGCCGACAGCTTCCACCAGATGTGCCAGATAGCCCAGGACATCTGCGGCGGCATTGCCACCACCGTACCCAGTTACCGCGACTGGAAGAACCCGGAAACGCATGATTACATAGAGAAATACTTAGGCGCCAGGGCCGGCGTACCGACCGCCGACCGGATCAAGGTGATCCGCATGATCAAGGACATGACCCACAACTATTACCAGATAGACCATATCCACGGCGAAGGCTCACGCGCGGCACAGCAGATATTCCTGTATTTCAGCGCCGACTGGAACAGGTACAAGGCCGCTGTTAAGCGCGACCTGCATATAGACGGCTGGCAATCAGACCCGGTCTACGGCCAGCTTGTCGATGCGGAAAAAGCCGTCGAACCCAAGATGCCGCCCATCGATAAATCCTACAGGTTGTTTTCAAACTTGGATTAACAGCCAGTTGCCGCAGGTTGGCCGGCATTATATAATTCCGCCCGATGACTGTTAAACAGGTACGGCTGCCCCACCGCATCTGGCACGGCGCCGGTACGCTGGAGCTGGATTTCCCCGCTAACTGTGAGATAATTGAATGCCGCATGGCGGGGCATGACTGCCCACCGCTGACCCCCAAACAGATCGCAGCCGGCTTTGCCAGCCCCATCGGCTCAGCGCGGCTGCATGAGCTGGCCAGGGGCAAACGGCAGGTGGCCATACTCTTCGATGATATCTCCCGCCCCACTCCCGTAAAAGATCTGTTGCCCTTTGTCCTGGCGGAACTGAAGGAAGCCGGCATAGCGGACCAGGCTATACGTTTTATCTGCGCCTCCGGCTGCCACGGCGCCCACAGCTACGAAGACTTCATCAAGAAGCTCGGGCAAGACATACTCGACCGTTTCCCCGTCTACAACCACAACATCTACGAGAACTGCACCTATGCCGGCACTACTTCACAGGGCACTGAGCTTTATGTAAACTCCGAGGTCATGAGTTGCGACCTGAAGATAGGGATCGGTTCAGTTATCACCCACCCGCAAACCGGCTTCGGCGGCGGGGGCAAGATCATCCTGCCAGGCGTGGCTGCTGTAGAGTCCATCGAAGCCTATCACCGGCTGGAGTATAAATACAGGGAGGAGGGCAAGGGCAACCTGCTGGGCATGTCCAACTACCAGGATAATCCCATGGCGCGCGACTTCACTGAGGCCGCCGGCATAGCCGGCCTGGACTTCAAGATCGATGTGCTGGTCAATGGAAACGGCCTCCCCTGCGCCATCTATTGCGGCAATCCTGAACGGGAATACCAGGCGGCGGCCGGGGATGCCCTGGCCCACTATGCCACTAAACCGGCGCCGGGCACGGATGTCGCCGTGGTCAACAATTACTGCAAGGGCAATGAGGCCATCATCGGCCTGATCATCGGCATCACCCTTTTGGTTGAGAAGGGCGGAGACCTGGTGCTGGTCATGGACTGCCCGGCCGGTCAGGTTGTGCACCACCTTATCGGCAGCTTCGGCAAGCAACAACGCGGCCGCCTTTTCCAGGCCGTTAATTTTTCACTTCCCTGGGTGAAGCGTGTTATTGTGCTCTGCCCACAATTCGAGCATTCAATGGCCGACTGGCTTTGCATCCCGGGCACAAAATGGGTCAAAAGATGGCGGGATGTGAGGGAGATACTGGAAGAGGATTTCCCCGCCGGTGCCAAGGCCGCTATTGTGCCGGACGGCACCATCCAATACCTGGTACCCGGCAAGAGTTGAATTATCCGCGACGGCGCAACATTAAGGCGGGCACTTGGCACATACCGACCTGAACAGCGTGGTACTCAAATACCTGTCACCACGGTCCGGCAGTATGACTACAATGATGCCCCTGTCCATTTGCCTTCCCACCTTTAATGCCGCGGACACGGCGGCGCCGCTGGACATACCTACAAACAGGCCTTCCTTAGTTGCCAGCAGCCTGGTCGTTTCAAACGCCTCATCGTCTTCGACAACAACCTTCTCATCAAAACCCCGCGGGTCATAAATCCCGGGGTTAATTGACTCGGTCATATTCTTCAGCCCCTGGATGGAATGGCCCTCGGTCGGCTCTACCGCCACAACTCGTACACCCGGCTTCTTTTCCTTCAAATACTTGCCGGTACCGATCAGGGTGCCCGCGGTTCCCAATCCTGCCACAAAAACGTCGACCTCACCGTTTGTCTGCCGGTATATCTCAGGCCCCGTGGTTTCATAATGCGCCAGCAGGTTATTCGGGTTATCGAACTGGTTGGGCATGAAGTATTTCTCAGGTTCTTTTTCAATAAATTGCCATGCCCGGCGGATAGCCCCGTCCGTAGCCTCCTTGGCCGGCGTCAGTACAACCTCGGCGCCGAAGGCCTGCAGGCAAAGCTGCCGTTCCGTGCTGACGCATTCGGGCATAAATAACTTGACTTTATAGCCCAGGGCAGAACCGATCATGGCCAGCGCTATACCGGTATTGCCCGAGGTTGGTTCCACGATTATTTTATCTTTGGTAAGCTGCCCGGATTCCTCAGCCTTAATAATCATATAATAGGCAGGCCTGTCCTTGATCGAACCGCCCGGGTTATTCCCCTCCAGCTTGGCATAGATCGTTACGCCCGGCTTCATACCGTTAAATCCTGTTAATTCCACAATAGGCGTATTGCCGATAGCGTCAAATAACCTGTGTTTAGATTTTTGCATCTTTGTTACCACCTTCTAATTCAGCCGGACATTAGCTAATTATATTGCAAACATCTTTTATTGAGTTAAATATTATCACCGTTGCTAACAAATAATGTAGTGGCTTCTGATTATAGACCTTTTGGATAAAACGTGATACTCACGTTCGTACGTCAACCATGGCTTCATGTTGGCATTGATTGACCTCTCGCATTTCAGTGTCTTGAAGAAGCTCCCCATCATGGCATTTGTGTTAAAGAAGGGCGGTGGCAGCATGGCAGATATGTTGCAGACAGTATTAAAAAGGCTGATCAGGTTACTCGTTCCACTCCTTGGTTACGGTTGCCAGGTTCTGGTGGCTTATCTGCAGTATGGCCGGGATCTGCGATAACAGCATGATAACCACAGCTGCTACAGCAGCGATTATATAGGAGCGCGGCAGTATTTCCAGTGTAAAGCTGATAATATCCTCGGCGCTGGTTGACATGGCCTGGAAAAACATCTGGCTGATGTAGGTGCCGAGTGGTATGCCGGCTGCTATACCTATCCCGGCAACAAGTATATTCTCCAGCGAGATCATAAATGACAGCATGTTGTCACCCAGGCCCACCGCCCTCATGGTTGCCATTTCCCTGGTACGCTGTGTCACATTGACCATCACACCGTTGAAGATGATGGCTGCGCCCAGCGCTGTGCCCATAAGCAGCATGATGCCGATCATAACCCAGAAGAACCCCATCTGCTCATCCACCATCTTACGGGTATCGGCTGTCAGCTCTATCGAGGCCACCTGGGGGATATTATAGATCCGCTTGATCGTATAGTCGTCCGGTGGCCCGTCGAAGTTGACCATAATTGCCGTTGCCGCGCCGAAGTCCCTTTGCAGCTTCTGGACTTCCCGAAGCGGCATATAGGCCCTGCCGCCAACGTACGACCAGATATAACCTGCCACCCTTTTATCGGTTTCCCCGACTGTGCCGGTGAGTGGTTCCAGCCTGACGGTGTCACCGATCTTTGCGCCAAGCTTGTCTTTATATGAGTTGGGCAGCAGTATGCCGTCTGTGGATACGTCTATCTTTATACCTTCCGGTGTAATCAGGTTGAGCATAGTGGATTTTTCCGGTATGCCCTCAACGCTGGTATCAATTTTCTTATCCCCGAAACGTATGCGGTAGGGAATATCAAGCACAGCCTCGGCTGCAGTTATGCCCTCCAGGTGGCTGATCAGGCTCACATTGGAAGCGGCGCTTTCACCCTGCAGATGTATCATGGCATCATATTTCTGTACAATTCCATACTGGCGGGAAAACATCTGGTCGACGGCATCTACGAATGACATTGCCACCAGCACCATGATGATGGCGGAGGCTATACCTGAAGCCATAAAAAGGCTGCGCCTGAAATTGCGGAAGATATTGCGTATGGGCATCTTGATAAAATAGGGGAACGGCCTCAATATAAACGCCAGGAACTTCATGATATAGCGGTTGCCCACGCTGGGGGCCGGAGGTCTCATAGCTTCGGCCGGCCGGATGCGGACGGTGGACCAGGCCGGCATAAATCCTGCCAGCAGGGGAATCAACAGCCCCGTAGCCAATCCACCCAGAATAGCGCCCCAGTGTAAATCAGTTTCAATTATGGGAATATTTAACTGCTTTATATACATCTCTGTCAGGCCGTTGGCCATAAGATGACCGGCGATCACACCGGTCAGTGAGCCCAGTGTGCCGACAATGAGGTCGAAGCCCAGGTAGTGAAACATCACTGTCCTCTGCCCGTAGCCCATGGCGCGCATTAATCCGATCTGGATACGCTGCGATTCCACCAGGCGGTTGAGCAATACATAAATAGTCAGCGATGCCATGGAGAGAAAAAGTATGGGGAAGAGAAACGCCAGCATGGCGAACTGGTCCATGTCCTGTCTCAGAATCTGCACGACCGGCATGTTTTTTCGTTCGGTCATATAGGCGGTACGTATACCCTCGACGATGTCTACGCGTCTGTTTTGCAGCACAACCGGATCGTCTTTCGACGTCATCCGCTTGATGTAATTACGTTCCAGGATCGTCCGTACCTGGGCCAGTATTTTGTCCTTATCCATGTTGGGCGCTACCGAAAGCGTCACTTCGTTGACAACACCTTCCATATCGAATATTTTTTCCGCTGTGATTGCAGGCATAAAAATAACGCCAAAAGTACGGGCAGTTGCCATGGGTTCCTGCGCACTCTTGACCACCCAGATGTGTTCGGGGCTCATGACTATGCCGCGGATGCGATAGCTGGCTTTGACCTCATCGTGTTCAAGCGTAAGCCAGTTGCCCGGTTTGAGGTTATAGTAGTCGGCAAAGTGCCTTTCCACCAGGATTTCACGGCCTGATGACTGGCTGAAGTAGTTTCCGGCCTCCACCTCCAGCATATTTACAACAGGCATCTTATTTTCAGGCAGCGATATCACCCTGCCACTTATTTTTTCACCGTTTTCGCCTCCCATATCGATAAAGAGGTCCTCCACAATCCTCCCGTAAGCTTCAACGCCGGCGATCTCGTTCATGTCCTTAACAGCGTTACGACTGATCCCGTCGACCGATATCCAGTAGTCCGCCATATTGAGACGGTCATAAAAGGTATTGTAAGACATGTTGAGATTGAGATAGGCCTCGTAACAGCAGATGAAGATTGATACGCCGAGGAAGATGATCAGCGATACTGCTCCGTACTGGATTTTGCCTTTCCAGACGTCCCTGAGTAATTTTAGGTATATCCTGGGTAGTTTTACCATTCCAGTTCGTCCGGATCGAGTGGTTTTTCGTTCCGTGTTATTTCTATTATGCGCCCATCACGCATCCTGATCAGGCGGTCTGCTATAGCACCAACCGGGGCATTGTGCGTAACAACGATAATTGTTTTGTGGTTGGATTGATTAAGTGTGCGAAGCAATTTGAAGATACGCTTGCCGGTCTCGAAATCGAGGCTGCCGGTAGGCTCATCGCAGAGTATTACGGGCGGGTTTGTGGCCAGTGCACGGGCTACGGCAACGCGCTGGTTTTCACCGCCGGAGAGCTCGCTGGGGAAATGTTCCATCCGCTTATCCAATCCCACTTCTTTGAGCAGTTGCTCCGCAGGCACAGGGTTCATGGCCAGTTCAGCGGCAAACTCCACGTTTTCCCTGGCATTGAGTGTCGGAATGAGGTTGAAAAACTGAAAAATGAACCCTACCTGGTGCCGCCTGTATTCCGTGAGTTGCGATCTGCTCATTTTTGAGACGTTGATGCCGTTGACTTCCACCAATCCGGAAGTGGGTATATCCAGCCCGCCGATCAAATTGAGCAGTGTGGTCTTACCGGATCCGCTTGGGCCGAGCAGCACGATAAACTCGCCGGGGAAGACCTCCAGCGATACCTCGTTCAATGCCACAACTGCAGTATGGTCCATGCGGTAGATTTTAGATACTTTTTCTAATATTACACTGGGATCCATGTAAACCCGCCCTCAAAATTCAGTATGTTAAAAAACATATGTATGTATTCGAGTTATTACGAATATAAGTTTAGGTATCTATCCGGGTGCAATATAACTTTGCTTATATGCATTGTGGAAGCCCTGCAGGGCTGCTATTATATCATATGCCCGCGGCTCAATTTATCAACAAATTAGAAGTTCAAATCGATCCTCAACTCATACTCGCAGTGCACGGGTACAACGAAAAGCGCAAACCCGGCCAGGCGATACGGGATATGGTGGAGCAAGCCGCGAAAGAAGCGCACAACCTGGCCGATCCCAGGGCGCTTTACCAGGAATTCGCCGTACAGCAATTGACCGCTGACTCGGTAATCCTTGAAGGCGGGATACGGTTCAGCACCGGCCGGAAAATAAGCTCTCTCTGGCAGGGCAGTAAAACGCTGGGCATCGCCTTATATACGATAGGGGAGAGATTAGAAGGGCGGGTCTCGGAATTGACAGCGGCGGGGAAACATACTGATGCGTTAAACCTCGACATCGCCGGCACAGTGGCGCTGGGCGTCGTCGGTTTCAGGGTACAATATTATGCCTGCGAACGGTTGGCCAAACATGACCTGGAAACCGGTCCCTGGCTAAATCCCGGCTACCTCGATTGGCCGCTAACAGATCAACGCCTGATTTTTAACCTGATGCCGGCGGCATCGATCGATGTCAGGCTGAATGATCAATGCATGATGGTCCCTAAAAAATCTGTCACCGTATGTGCTGGTATCGGCGCAGGTCAAAGGTTGGATGGTTTCAACCGTTGCATGCACTGCGGTGTGTCTAAATGCCCGTACCGCAGATTAACTGTCACCAAGTGAGTGAGTGCTCGGTACCAACAACGGACAGCTTCATCAAAGGGTCCTTGACTTCATAATACTACAGGGCATGATATGTTAACGGGCTGAAAAATGGAGATAGGGGGATTCGAACCCCCGACCTCTGCATTGCGAACGCAGCGCTCTCCCAATTGAGCTATATCCCCAGGAAGATTTTTATACTACCAAGCGCCTCCCCCAGTGTCAAGCCACAAACCCCCTGATCGATCAGAACCCACCCGGGATGATTGCAATTACCGATTATAAAATAACTACACTAAAGGCAGCCGGCAAATCGAATGACCGGTTGGCCCTGTTTAACGCCTTCTCTGCGGCTTGCGCTTGCCCCCAAACGACCTGCCGCCACCCCTGCTATCCGTGCGCGGCCTCGCCTCGCTGAGATCAAGAGTCCTCTCCTTTAGGGTCTTACCCTTGAGCCCGGCTATGGCAGCCTCACCTTCTTCCTTATTAGCCATCTCCACAAAAGCAAAACCCTTGGGTTGGCCGCTGTACTTATCCTTAATCAGGGCCACGGAGGATACAACGCCAAAAGCGGCGAATTCCGTCTTGAGATCCTCCTCCGTCACATCACGGGCCAGGTTACCCACAAAAATATTCATTTAATTGCCTCCACATGATCTCCTGAAAGTATATAGCAAAGAAACCTCCCGCACAAGCAGAAATACTTTTTTGGTGTCCTTTGACAAGGCTTATTCAGACATCATAGACTATGCAAATCGTCACGTTCAATTAAAATTCCAGTCCAGGAGGTTGGCATGAATATCGCAGAGGTTATGAAGAATCTCGTTGAGCCCGAGTCGGTAGCTATCGTCGGCGCGACACGTAAAAGCGGGGATTTCTCCATGAACATCATGGAGCACATCCTTTCATACGGATACACCGGCAAATTGTATCCGATTAACCCAAATGCGGGCGAGATACTCGGCGTTAAAGCTTACGCGGACATCTCCGGGATAGCCGACCCCATAGACCTGGCGCTCATCGTCACAGCGCGCGACATAGTGCCCGGCGTGTTACGATCCTGCGCTCATAAAGGCATAAAGTGCGCAATCATAGTGGCACAGGGTTTCAGCGATGCCATGGATAATGAAGGGCATGCACTAAACCGGCAGTTGACAGAGATAGTACGGACTACGGGCATACGTGTACTGGGACCCAACACGTTCGGGACGGCCAACGCCTTCATCAATTTCAGTACATCGTTTGCCCGCATCAAACTCGATAAGAATCCCGTTGGTATAGTATGCCAATCCGGCCTGTTCTTCCATGGCCTGCCAGAATTCAGGTTAACCGGGAAATGCATAGACCTCGGCAACGCCTGCGATATCGGCTTCACGGAGGCGCTGGACTATTTTGAAAATGACCCGCAGGTCAAAGTCATCGGGCTTCACATAGAGGGCGTCAATAACCCGCAGGTTTTACTGAAAACTATGGAACGGGTGACCGCAAAAAAACCTGTCATCGTATTGAAGACCGGCAGAAGCGAGCAGGCGGCCAGGGCCATGCAGTCACACACGGGATCGCTGGCGGGAAACAGCCTGCTATGGGACTCAGCTTTGAAACGCGCGGGGGCCATCCGTGTCAGCGACATTGAAGAGTTCTTCGATACTGTCAGGATGTTCAGCATGGCGCCCCTGATGAAAAACAACAAAATAGTGGTTGCCACATTCAGCGGCGCCGCCGGCATACTGGCAATGGATGCGATGCGTGATACCGGACTGGAGATAGGCAATTTGTCTGAGGACACCATTGCCAAACTGGTTAAGCTGGCGCCAGCATGGCTGAAGGTCGGCAATCCGGTGGATTACTGGCCTATCATGATGGGGTACCCTGACCAAGGGCGTGCCATGAGTGAGGTGATGGAAATTCTGCTCTCTGATGATGAGATCGGCGGTGTGATGTTTACCCAGGTTGCCTTTACCCCGAAATTCGATGAAATGATGGCGATGTTCCTGAATTACCTGGCGGGAAAATTTCCCCACAAGCCTTTTATGTCCGCCATCTCCGGCACATACAACGGTGATTTCATCACCGGTTTACAGCAGGACGGCAAGCACCTGGCTTTCCATACACCCGAGAGGACCGCAACGGCCTTCTCACACCTGTGGCAATATTCCCGGCTAAGACGCCGGCTCTAAGATTATGCGCGCGTCTACCGCCAGAGCCCCGCTCTTATAAGCGAAAACGGGGTTGAGGTCGAGCTCTTTTATCTCAGGATTCTTATCTACGAAATCTGACACCTTAACTATCAGCTCTTCAAGGTAGGGGACATCAGCCGGGTCCTGGCCGCGATAACCTTTGAGGATCGGGAAGCCCTTGATTTCGGTGATCATCTCACCCGCGTCCCTCTTGGTCATGGGCACTATGCGGAACGAGACATCTTTAAGCACCTCAACGAGGATGCCACCGAGGCCGAACATGATGACCGGCCCGAATTGTGCGTCCTTGGTCATGCCGATGATAACTTCTATACCCTGCTTGGCCATTTTTTGCACCGTAACGCCCACAATTTTAGCTTTGGGATAATGCTTTTTCACGCTGGCTAATATATCGCTATAGGCTTTGCCTACCTGCGTGGCATTCAGAATATTCAGCTTTACGCCGCCCGCGTCACTTTTATGAACTACGTCCGGCGACACAATTTTCATGACAACAGGAAATCCCATTGTCTTGGCCAGTTCTATTGCCTCAGTTTTGGATGTTGCCAGCTTTGTTTCAACCACCGGGATTTTGGCGGCTTTCAACAGCTCTTTGGATTCGATCTCAGTGAGCAAAGTCCTCTTTTCCTGCCTGGCTTTACCCAAAATCTCAGCTTTTGTCATCTTTCATCTCCTCTTTCGTATGGCGCGATCAGTATTCAATCGCATAGTAAAAACCGGCTACATTTTAGCCAATCTACAGGCTGATTGCAAAATATCAGCATTACATTATATCATTACTTGTTTTTATTACAGGTCCAATTAACTATGAGCAATCCTGAGATCCCACAAAAATTGAAGCTGCTGGCTATGGCCGGCAGCCCGCGCCGGGGATGCAACACCGACCGCCTGCTCAACGAAGCTATTGCGGGCGCTGCCGGGCAGGGCCTACTGGTAAAGCAGGTTACCCTGGCCGACCTGGATATCTCGCCCTGCCAGCACTGCGACGCCTGCATCCAATTAGGCGGCCGGTGTGTGATTGAGGACGACATGCAGCAGATCCACCAGGATATCAGGGAATACGACCGCTTCATAATTGCTTCCCCGGTATTTTTCATGGGCCTGACCGCCCAGGCCAAGGCCATGATAGACCGTTGCCAGGCCTTATGGGTGCTAAAAAACGTTCTGAATCTCCCTGTTTGCCTGAAAACAGGCCCGGCCAGGAAAGGCATATTTATCTCAGCCGGCGGGACAAGGTATACCAATCTCTTCCAGGGATCGGTTGCCACCGTGAAAAGCTGGTATAAAACTCTTGATATAGAATATTCGGGCGAATTATTGCTGCCGGGAATCGACATGTGTAACGCTATAACTGAGCATCCGGCCTTCCTGAAAGAGGCTTTTTTACTCGGGCAACAATTGGCAAATTAAATATACAAATTAAGAGGAGGTCTAAATGGATTTCTATTTAAGCGAGGAACAGAAGATGTTCCAGTCAATGGTGAGAGACTTCGCCACCAACGTGGTCAAGCCTGAAGCAAACAAGATCGACGAGGAGGGCAAGTTTCCCGCGGAGATCTTTAAGAAAGCGGCGGAGCTCGGCATTTTCGGCATAACCATCGACGAGAAATACGGCGGGAGCGGCGGAGATTACCTGTCCATGACCATATGCTGTGAAGAGCTTGCCAGGGCCTCGGGCGGATTGGCGGCGATATTCCTGGCCAACCTGTCGCTGGCCTGCTATCCCATCTATAAATTCGGCACTGAAGAGCAGAAAAGGAAATATGTTGCTCCGATCGCGCGGGGAGATAAAATATGCTGCTTTGTCCTGACTGAACCAGGCGCAGGCAGCGACGCCGGCGCCACGACGACTACGGCAACGCGCGAAGGCAACAACGTCGTGATAAACGGCAATAAAATCTTTATCACCAACGGGGCGGAAGCGTCGATTGCCGTGGTTTTCGCCATGGAGGACAAGTCCAAGGGCAACAGGGGCATATCGGCATATATAGTTGAGAGCAATACCCCCGGTTACTCTGTAGGCAAGCTGGAGCACAAGATGGGCATCCACGGTTCGTCAACCGCCGAGCTGGTATTTGAGAACTGCAAGGTCCCGAAGGAAAACCAGTTAGGAGAATCGGGCAAAGGGCTCCGCTACGCTATGGAATCCATCGATGCCAGCCGTGTTACCGTAGCTGCGCAGGCGCCTACTCTCAAACGCGTGTGCAATTCGGCAAGCCCCTGGCGCAGCATCAGGCTATCCAGTGGATGCTGGCGGATATGGCCACCCAGATCGATGCGGCGCGCATGATGGTTTACCGCGCGGCCTGGCTGAAAGACAAGGGCGTGTCATATATGAAAGAGGCAGCGATGGCCAAGCTTTATGCCGCCGAAGTTTCGAGCTTTGTAACCAATAAGGCCCTGCAGATCCACGGCGGATACGGCTATTGCAGGGACTATCCCATGGAGCGCTACCTGCGCGACGCCAAGATCACCGAGATTTACGAAGGCACTTCTGAGATGCAGCGCATGACCATTGCGCGCGCACTGATCACACAGTAACAATAAATTAAACGGCGGGACGGCTACAGCCTGGCTGCGCCGCGCAGGTCAGTGATATTACCGATACCCTCGGCCCTGATAAATTGACGAAGGCCATTGATAATATCAAGTGCGGTCTGCGGGTTGACCAGGTTGGCCGTTCCCACCTCCACCGCGGTCGCGCCCGCCATAATAAACTCCAGCGCATCTTCAGCGTTCATTATGCCGCCGCACCCGATAACCGGGATCTTAACACAGCCTGCGACCTTCCACACCATGGACAGGGCTATGGGTTTAATCGCCGGACCGGACAGCCCGCCTGTTATGTTGCCGAGGCCCGGCCTGCGTCTTTTAACGTCGATCGACATACCGCCGAGGGTATTGATCAGCGATACGGCGTCCGCACCCGCCAACTCGACCGCCCTGGCTATGGCAGCGATATCCGTCACGTTAGGGCTCAATTTCACTATGACCGGCAGCGAAGTCGACTTCCTGACCGCGGAGGTAACCTCAGCCGCACAAACCGGGTCGGTGCCGAATTGCATGCCGCCTTTTTTGACATTGGGACAGCTTATGTTAACTTCAATGCCGCTGATACCCGCCACACCATCCAGCTTAGAAGCCAATCGGCCGTACTCATCCACCGTATCCCCGGCGATATTGACTATAACCGGCACCCTCCAGGTTGCCCAGGCGGGCGCTTTTTCACTGATCAACGCCTCCACCCCGATATTCTCCAACCCCACCGAGTTTAATATCCCGCCCGTGACTTCGATAATCCGCGGCTGAGGATTTCCCGCCCTCGGTTTTAACGTGGTCCCCTTGCAGATAATTGCTCCGAGCCTGCGAAAATCCACCAGGTCCGCGGTCTCATCACCATATCCCCAGGTGCCCGACGCGGCTATAACCGGGTTCGCCAGGCTGAGGCCGGGTGCAACCTGGACCCTTAACGAAGATTGAGACATCAGGTCTTAACCCCCGGCTTCCGCATACGGACCGATTTCAGTTTTCCTTCCATGGTCAGCTCTTTATCGATGCGGTCATCTATTTTCAGCGTGGTTACCACACGCGCCGCCCCCTTGGCAAAGGGCACAGTATGCATCTGTTGAGTTACTTTAAGCACCTCGTTGAGCGTCCCTTCCAGTATAGTGCCCATAGGAGTCAACCTGTAATTAATTTCTTTGTTCCCTTCAAGAATGCCGATACAGTCAGCGACGTATTCACTGACACTGGCGCTGCCCGTGCCGAGAGGCACAACAGATACTTCGGCTACAATCCTTCTTTCCTTCATAGTCAACCTCTTAATATAATAACTATAGTATATACAAGAGACTGCAGAAATTACAGGAGCAGCAATCTAAACGCAAAACAACATCAAATATGTTAAAATTTCCCGCGTATTCAATATGATGAAGACAGTTGAGCAGGTTAAACACTATCACATAAGAAGGATGGCTGACGGCGACATCCCGCAGGCCCTGGAAATCGATCTCGATGCTTTCCCCAACCAGTGGCCACATCCGTCGGCCAGTTCCTTCCATCATGAGTTACGCAATAAGCTGGCGCATTATATAGTTGTATGCGAGGATGGAATCCCTGAAAATGGCGGCAACGGGCAGTCTGTTACAGGTTTAAAAGAAATAGCTTTATACATCAGGCAGCTGTTTTCGCATGATCGCTTTTTCAGAGCCGGCAAGACAGTTCAAAGCAGGGAATACTTGGCCGGCATGGCCGGCATCTGGATGATGGTCGACGAAGCCCACATAGTAACCATAGCTGTAAGAACAACCCGCAAAAACCTGGGATTGGGAGAATGGCTGCTGATTAATATCATCGAGCTTGCCCAACAGTTGCGCGCGAAATATGTGACCCTCGAAGTGCGCGTTTCCAATAAGACAGCGCAGGCGCTGTATGAAAAATACGGGTTTGCCACGGCCGGAACACGCAGGAAATATTACTCGGATAACGGAGAGGATGCATTGATCATGACTACCTGCGAACTGGATTCGCCTCCCTACCAGGCAACCCTGCAATCCCTCAAGGATGAACACCGCAACCGCTGTAGCCGGTGCTATCCTTGAACTTAAAGAAAAATATGGAGTGTAAATCATGGGAGAAATGAAAAGTGCATGGCAGATAGCCATGGAAAAAGCCGATAAATTGGGCAAGGTCAGTCAGGATGAGCTCAACAGCATTAAGTATGTACCCGAGGGCAACAGGATAGCCTCCCTGTTCATCCAGGATGAAAAATGCGACCTTTTATCTGAACTGGGCAAATTCCCGGCGGACGATGCCGGCAGGTTTATAAAAAAGGGGATCGACGAGATATTGGTGCGCAACATCACCCTGCCGCATAACGATGAAGACACCCGCAAAACCAAAAGGGCGATGGCTGGGCTCCGCCTGATCAAGGAGAACAAAAAACAGCTCGAAACGGTTCTCGGACTGATCAATACCCTGGTCAACCAGTACCAGGTCGCCCTTCAGCAGACCTACGCCGAATTCAAGAAAAAAGCCGAGGCCAGCATCCAGCAGGCGTCGCGCACCATGCGGCCCCAGAGGGGAGACCAGATGCCGCTGGAGCAGAAGCTCCAGTTGCAGTTGCAGGAGGAGTGGCGCGAGATACACGGGGAACTGGATGCACAGTACGACAAGGCCCTGAACGAGCACCGGCAAAAGATACTTGAATTAAGCTGACTGAGTAGCTCTACGGCCGGAATTCCCTTGGCTTCCACCATGGGTAGAATGCGGGCATATCTTTGCTGACTTTCATGGGGAAGGCTGGCGGCCTTTTTTCCAGGAAAGATGTAATCCCTTCCAGCGAATCACCTGCACCGTAGGTCCAGTTCAATATCTTGGATTCAAGAATATGCCCCTCCATGGGATGGTCCGCGCCCAGCATTTTCCACATCAATTGCCGGCACAGCGCTACCGATATGGAAGAGCTGTTATCAACGATCTCGCGGGCGATCTGTCTGGCGCGCGGCAGCAGTTCATCAGGCTCCAGCAGTTCGCTCAACAGCCTCCTGTCCAAAGCTTCCTGCGCACTGAATATCCTGCCGCTGTAAACCCATTCCGCTGCAGTATTTATACCCACCACCCTGGGCAGGAACCAGGTCGCCGCCCCGTCAAGTATGATGCCGCGCCGGGCGAATACAAAACCCATCCTGGCCTTTTGGGAGGCGATACGTATATCCATGGGCAGGGTTAGCGTACTGCCGAATCCCACGGCCGGCCCATTGATAGCCGCGATAACAGGCTTCTTCATGTCATATATCCGCAGGCAGACAACGCCGCCATCGTCCCGGCGCGGCGAAATATCCGCTTTGCCGGTAAACCTGTCGTAGAAAGTATCCTGGTTGCTGTCATCCGCCAGGTCCGCACCCGCGCAGAAAGCCCGGCCGGCGCCCGTGACGATAACCGCCCTGATATCGTCATCGAGATCCGCAGCATCAAAAGCGGCTATAAGCTCTTTACAGGAGGCAGCGTTCACCGCATTCAATTTATCCGGGGTATTAAGAGTAAGGGTCAGGATATTATCGGCGACTTCATATTTAAGGTACTTGAATTCCATCTCTCCTCCTTGATTATCGGCAGAATCTGTATGGCCTTAATCTCTAATATTAGCCTGAAATTATAGATTATTAACCGTGCAAAGAAAATGCTCATAGACAACAAGGACGGCTGCCTGGGACCGTCGGATTACTGGATGGCCCGCCTGAAGAAATCGTTGAGGGGCAGGTAAAAGTGATATGATTACAATGATGCATAAAAATGCTTTGACGCTCTTTATCTCCGTGGCGATACTGGTTGTGATTGGGTGCAGCGCCATTTCCTGTAACCCGTTGCAGGGTGATATAAAAGTCATTTCCGGCGGTAAAAACGCAGATCAGCCGACTGATCAGACACAGCCGCCCGTATCATTGGCAAGTCCTCCTCCAGCACAGTCTAACAACCCGGTGGAACGTCAGGTTACGATCACTGAAAGCAACAGCGTGTTTTCCATCGGCCTACCGGCAGGTTACAGGGAGGAGCGCAGCGTAACGGCGCAGAAACCGATAGATTTCTGGTTTGAATACCTCACGTCTGACATGGCGCTGGAAGTAAATGGACAACCCGTGGAGGTCCCTGTGCGCGGGACTGCAGCAAAATTGGGCTACACCACCAACGTCTACAATTTCAGCTATGTACTGAGGAACCTTTCGACGCAGCCGCTTTCCTACAATTTGCACATGGTGCCTTCCAAAGCCGGTGATACGGTTCCCGCGGTCACGCGGGAAAAGTGGATAGCCCCTTAGTCCTTAATCTATAAACTCCAGAGTATGTGCAATCTCTTTCCAGGTCTGCAATCTGTCGGGTGCGATTGCCAGCGGCGCCACCGCCCCAAATAAGATATACCTGCTGCCCTTTTTTACCCCGTAGATATAAACCTGGGACGATATACTGGTTACCGACTTGGCTTCATATAGTATCTCGAATGCCGGCGTGACGCCGTCCAGCAGTGTGGTCGCGTTATCGCTGGATATGACCTTGGGACTGGACCCGCCACCCGATATCCTGATAGCCTTGGCCCATTCCAGTGCCACCGAATTAAAATCAACGCCGTTGGAGCTCACTATAGTTATCCTGATGCTATTGGCCTGCGGCGAGTTGCTTGAAACCTCCGCACCAAAAATTGAGCTTGACAGGCTCTTATCTCTATAATCCTTGGGATACCTCAGGCGGAAATTATAGTTGGAGTCCTTATACTCGTTGTAATCCCAGGGTGGCGGAGGCACAGTTTTCTTAACTACTGTGGTATCCCCGCCAGTCACTGTTGCATCAGGGGGTGTAATCACCATGGTAACCACCACATTTTGCGGGGAATTGCGCGTACCGGTACCCTCAATGGTTAGATTGTCGGTATAGGTACCGGCTGTTTTACCGGACGGCGCTATAAAAATCTCCAGGTCCTTGGAATAACCCTTCTCCAGTGCCCCGTCCATTTCATTCATCCAAATCCAGGGCTGGGTCTTCCTGACCGCCCAGACCATTACACCCTCCCCCTCATTCATAAAGGTGATGTTCCTGGTAACGGTCTTGGAATCGCCTTCTTTGAACTGCACATCTATCGACAGGGAATTGACCCCTAACCTCGGTACCATTTCCACCGGTTGCTGAGGGGTTACCGGAGCCGCGGCGGGAGCTGAGCAGCCGGCAAGCATTGCCAGGACAACGGATATAACCAAAACGTATTTTACTTTTTTACGCAGATCTGATTGCAAACTCACTGTATTCATCTTGTATGTATTATAGCAAGGGTTGGTTGAAAAGTATTAGTCTGCGGGGAAAGCCTGGAGATGGTGCAGAGATATACAAGGTCATTCAGCTTTCAGGATTCATATCGCTAACTTCCGATCGGTTTGCCTGTTATAAGATAGATAATCGAAGTTACAATCAACATAATGATTGGTATGCTCATGATTCCAGCTAATATTGCTAAAATTACAAACTTCCATCCATGCAATTTGTTTCTGCAAATTATTCCAATGAGTAAAATTGCCACGCCTGTGGTAAGGATAGTTAGTCCAATTAGGTCTGTATCGATTCCCCATTGTCCGTAAAAAAGCGGAGTAAGAAGGAAAAGAATGATACCAATCCCCATTACGAAAAAGGAAGCTGTTATCACTTTTCCAAATTTCTCAACTAATCTCTTCATCCTCGCTTACCTCCTCAATCATTTTAAATATCTGCATACCGCATTATAAAAACTGACCAATATTTTGATTGGGAAAATAATTATATCTCCCAGCTTATCAAGTCCAGATACAATGTAATTTGCTGTTTTATCTATAATAGATATGGGCTTCACTCCTGGTGAAATAATATCCTTATCGAGAGTCATTCCATCTTTCGAGCCTATTTCAATTGATGACGGCTTTATCTCATGTGCAAGCTCAATTGTGCTCATTCTTGGGGCAATGGTCGCTAATTTTTTAGAAACTGACTCAATGTATTCATGAGCCAGTACCGTTGAATTGATGATGGTACTGAGTAGCAGTTGACCTTTAATGCTACTACCGCCCAGTTCACTATACTTTTCTGTCTGTTCGGCAGCTTTTATGCAACTTGATAAGGCGGTCTCCAAGTCCCTCTGAATACTGGAAAGTTCCTTATCTTTTGGTTCGGGTATTTTCCTGAGGGTATACAATATCATTTTAAGAGATATGCTGCTTTCCACCAGAGCATAAGGACTTAATGGCAGTTTACCTTCCCTTAGCGTATTTAAGTTAGTAATATGCCGAACAATGGGAGCAGCTTTCTCGTAAAGTCGTGTGAATGCATTAAAGCTTTTGAGCTTTTCTTCTTCCGCAACTGTTTTCCTCATCCACTAGCCCCACATTTATAATCTTGAAATGTTTGTTGCATTTCCCCAGCCTCAATTCCTCAAACGAATTCTATCTCATTAACGTCACTTATACAATGGGCTTATATTATTGGTAAGGACATCTCTTTTATCTTTCCGCCCATCTTTCTGTAGATATCCATATTCAAATTTGAGTCTAAATGGATTATAATAAGTTATAGATACCTAAATGTGATTTAAATTTGCGGTAGAGGAAAAGGTAGATTGGGGATATGCCAAGAAAAACAATCTCAAGAATATGTAAATATAGAGCTATTTTAGAGGGAAAAGACTTACCATATCCCAAACATCGTTATAAATATGTGGAAATAGAGCTTGACGGTTTCATTGTCCATCACCCCATCAGTAAGACTGTAAGGAATTCAAGAAGATTACCGATGTTAATTGCATTTGCTGCATCTGAAAATCCAGAAGGTAAGATAAGACTTAGATTTGACGAATCGGGCTATTATATTGTCGGCTACAGATGCATAAGAAAAAGAAAATCATTAGCTTTGATGATTATTTGACTCATCGCAAAGAGGCCAATAATTAAGCTGGAAATGCAAAGAAAATCTAGTCCTGCCCGTTATTATAAGCTCTGTTTTTGGCCCCTCAGAGCGATTTTGTAGAGGCATGGTGACAGAGAGAACATTATTATGGTGCGGCATTATGCCCATAAATTCGGCTTTCAGGATTCAATGAAGTTTTATAGGGCACCACTGTCCTAATTCCTTGTTTCCAGCCATGCCACAAAACTTAATTCACATTTAAACCTGTAAAAAGTAATTAAAGTATTTATTTGAAACGTAACGAGACACCGGAAATCCCAAACTCCGGATGCTCATTTTCACGAATTACAGAGTTATACCTTATATCCCAACTCTTTCGCCTTCTTAAAATCAACTTGGGCGCTGTCAATTTCTCCCAATTTAGTATGGGCAATCCCGCGGTTCATATAAGCCTGGGCAGATTTTGGATCAAACTCAATAGCTTTAGTGCAATCAACAATGGCTTTAGTGTATTCGCCTTTATTAATATAGGCTTCTGCGCGGGCGTTATAAGCCACAGCATTCCTCGGATCGGTCTCTATGATCTTAGTATATTTAGTAATCGCCTTGTCACATCTTGGCACGCTTTCATTCGGCAGAACCAATGGCAGTCCTATAAGTATCCATGAAGGTATAATCCACCACAAACTTCTATTTTTACCGCTAATTATTACTACGTTTGCATATAACAATATAAGCGGGAAGGCACCGATTAGCAACCATGCTACTCGGGATATTATATCTATGTTCATTACCTTATTAAGATAATCCCCTAATGAACCTATTGTGCAAGCAGCTATAACTGACCCACACACAACTATTACCCATGTCCAGTTTAGGTGCCTTTTAAACCAATTCATTACGTAATTACAATATCCTGATTATGGTGCAGTACTCGTTGCGTAATAAAAAGAGAAAACGTTACGGCCTCTTTTTCATTCATATTTGACAAGCGTTATGTGATCTATGACCTATATAGACTAAATACGAGGTCTGTGTCCTGTATTCTTATAGAGCAGGCTTTCTTCTTGTTGCCTCTTATACCACGCTTTAAATTCGGCGGTTGTCTTTGCGCCCTTCTTTCTGTTACAACTTGTACAAGCGGCTCTGGTCCTTGTACCCCCTCTGGAACGTGGTTTGCCATGCTCACTTTCCCAACCCATATGACCAGCACCATGTAAACTCGGACTATACAGATATGCGCCACAAAAGGGACATACCCCATTAGATTTCCTGTAGTCACTAAGTATTTTAGCCGTAATCTTTTTAATCATGCT
>JAPLHK010000079.1 GCA_026389715.1 Chloroflexota bacterium | reverse complement strand
GACTTTGCACTAACCAGTCTCCATGTCGCTAAAAACACTGCTGAAATAGGCCGCGCCGACTGGGTCATCTGTGCGCTCAAAGCCAGCTCCTTCCGTGATGCCCATAAACTGATCCAGCCCTGCGTAGGACCCGGCACGCGCATTCTCGTACTGATGAATGGACTTGGACTCGAGGGGCACTTCGCCAGTTGGTTCGGCGCTGACAGGATTTTCGGTGGCCTGGCCTTTACCTGCATCAACCGTGGAAAACCCGGCCATATACACCACCTGGCTTATGGCACCGTCACCATCGGTCATTTCCAAAATAACCCTGTAGAACTTGAAACAGCGCTGTCTGTCTGGTCTGGCAGCAAGGTCGGTGTATTGCCGGCTACGTCCCTGCGGCGTGCCCGCTGGGAGAAGCTATGCTGGAATATACCGTTCAGCGGCCTCTGTGTAGCGGCGGGCGGTATTACTACGGACCGTATATTGAGCGATAACGGGCTGAAAACCGCGGCGCTTAACCTGATGGAGGAAGTCATCGCTTCAGGCAACGCGGACCTGCAATTTCATAACGAAAAAGTGCGCATTGAAAGGGACAACATGACCGACAGCATGTTCACCAGGACTTCTACGATGGGAGCATACCGGCCCAGCACCATGATAGATTACGTGGAAGGCAAGTCCATGGAGATTGAGGCGATGTTCGGGGAACCGCTGCAGCGCGCCGAATCGCTGTGTGTACCTGTCCCCTATCTCACCCTGCTGACAGCCCTGCTGCGCTCGCTCAATACGGGCCGCTAAAGGTCACTGCAGACAGCCTTTCCCGGTATAACCGGCTAAGAAACTCTACGGCTGTATTTTTATCGCCCCTGTCTGGTCTGATATAGGGACATACCTGTAGGCCCCCTTATACTCGATTTTACTCATGGAGTCCTTAATGGTGTTGATGTCCCATAATGACGCAATGATCCACACCACTGTCACCTGCTTGCTTACCGTCAACTTTTTTAGAGCAGGCTCAAAATCCTTGGTTCCCGTGGCATAATACTCGATCGGCCCAATTTCCAATCCTTCACCCGTAGAACGTGCTCTCATAGTTTCCAGGCTGCTCTTACCGACATCGGTATTGAGCACCAGGAAGGATGCATAGTTCTTGGCCGGGTCGTAATTAATACCCTGGTCAGCGAGCTTTGAGCATGCGCTGAGACCTGCTGCCAGGGCAACCGCTATGACTAAAACTATGTATGTTGACTTACGTAAATTCACCTTATATTCCCCCGCATTAAGATTTTCAGAATTCCCGGCTAAGGATGCCGTGTAATTATATGTACCACATGGACAGGCGGTCAAAAAACTCGGGTGATCCGGCTGCTAAAAATCCCCGGGAACTATTTTTTCCGGTACCTGTCGTAAAGCTCGATAAACCAGATATTCAAGGCTATCGCCAAAATAATCGGCACCGATATCAACCACAGGTTCACGTTTATGTCAACTCCGAAAAACTGGCAAAGAAAAAGCATGACGAAGGTGATAATAATGCCCAGTGCCAGGCTGCCAACGGCCAAATATACATAAGCCAGCATGACTTCACAGGCAGGGACCCTCCCCACACCCCCAGCTCAGTATGGGGACAGACGGCACGTTTAAGTGCAGGTCCGAGGCCTTATATTTAACCGCCAGTTCCAGTAGTTCCCGTATCCCCATAAGCGTATTACTGCCGGCCCCTATTTATATGCTATTTTAAATATCCGCTAGGTAATTTGCAAATTGAATAAAGTTAATAACCTGGTATTGAGTCAGACTATCTGACTATGACTAAATAGCTATTGCTGCGCTAAAAACCTCTGTTATAATTATCGAGTTGGAGGCAAAATATGTACATACAGGCTATTAGTGGAATTATCGGTGTGATATGCCTCGGCCTGGCGTCGCTGGCGGCTTTCCTGATGGTGCCGGCGCGCGAATTGACCGGCCGGGAGAAGATTGGGATACACACTTTTTACTGGTCTTTCGCGGTTTTTTCGGCATGGACTGTCTACGCGATGGTCAACGACCAGGGATGGGAGAAGTATTTTTATGTCTGTATACCGCTTTTACTTGGCCTGATACTAAGTTTAATGTCGGAATATCAGTCTAAGCAGCCGCCGGTCAATATCTCCGATCCACGCCTGAAGAAGCTCACGGACGAAACCTGGCGCAGGCTGCCCAACGGAGTCAAGAAGACGCTCCAAAATACCGTCATGAGCATCCAGGAGGTGCCGGAATGGAGCGATTTGGACGAGGCTTATCATCAAAATACCGGTGGGGAAGCTGCAAAATGGTTTACCATCCTGCCTCTCCCGGCGCGCGGACTTATCCATATATCCAATAAAGACTGTAAGAATCTTCCTGACCGGGCCATAGTCAGCTCGCTGGCTCGCGCACTGGTACAGGCCTATCAATCGACACATACTCCCTTTGATACCAGCGCCATTGAAAAAGCAGTTAAAGAGCTGATGGTAAAATGGAAGTTCGATTTAACCTCTGCGCCGTAATTCAATTCCTATAGCAGGCAAGCCATGATGAAAGGACTCGCCATATATTCCCTGATAGTCCTGAGCGCTTTTTCCATTTACTCCATTTATTTTGCAATTATAGGCGACAACGCACCATTCTGGATCATCATATTAATTACCTGCCTACCTGCCATAGCTTTCGCCTCACTTTACCTGATCAGAAAACACTGATACGTGTCATTATCCGATCTCTCCTCCGCAGAACCCCTTTGTGTGTTTTATTTACTCCGCAATTTAATATATAATCGGGTCAGGCTTAGCTGTGGCCGGCAGAGGCATGAGATGGACAGGCTAAGCAGAAATTAAAATTTGGGAAACGGGAGGCTGAGACCATGATTTTCGCATCGCAGGAAAGAATCCGTGAATGGACGGGCAAAGGGATCTGGGGGAAAAAGACGCTGGTTGATTATTTCAAAGAGCAGGTTGCCAAAACCCCGGATGAACTGGGCATAGTCGACCCGCTCAACAAGGAAGCGCTGGTATGTTTGAAACCCGAGCGTTTAACTTTCAAAGAGTTCGACAGGGCGGTGGACGCTACCGGTGAAGCCTTGATGGCACTGGGTATCAAGAAAAACGACATAGTGCTGGTACAATTGCCCAACTGCTGGGAGCTTGCCATGCTTTACCTCGCCATTACGCGGGCCGGGGCGCTGACCTCTCCCATGCCCATGCAGTGGCGTCAGTCTGAAATAGAGTTTATCGCCGGGATGACGGAGGCGCGGGCATTTATCACCGTGGAGGAATTCGCCGGGTTTAAACACAAGGAACTGGTTGAGAAACTCAGGCCCAAATTCCCGTCCATCAAGCATGTAATTACTTTGAATGAAGTCAGGGAGATGGCCAAAGGTAAGGTCACAGGCAAGCTGGACAAGGTCAATATCGACGCCAATGACGCCTTCACATTATGCTGGTCCTCCGGAACCGAGGCGCAGCCGAAGGGATGCCCTTTGAGTCACAACAACTGGCGCTGCCTGGGCATTTTTGAATATGAGACCGCCCCCATCAAGCCCGGCTACAGCCTGATCACAGCTGGGCCGCTGGTAAATATGGCCTCCATCGGCACGGTCTATGTGCCCTGGCTCATGAACGGCGGCAAGCTCGTCCTGCACCATCCTTTCGACGGTGGTACGTTCGTAATGCAGATCATGACTGAAAAAATCCAGTACACCCTGCTTGTCCCGGCGATCGTCAATGCCCTGCTCAAGCACCCGATGGTGGACAAATTTGATTTCAGCAGCCTTGAAGCTATCACTATAGGCGCAGCGCCTCCATCACTGTGGTCGGTGACGGAACTAAAAAAGCGCTGGGGCATCGAGTTCGCCAATATCTGGGGCCAGAACGAAGGCACAGGCAATGTCGCCGGCCCCCATCACATCCCCGATGTGGAGCAGCGCATCGACCACTTCCCGCAGTATGGAAAACCCGGCTCGAAATGGGCTTCAATTTCATCCGACATCGGCAAGAACATACACCTGAAACTGGTGGACCCCTTTACCAAAAAAGAGGTGACAGAGTTGGGTGGTGTGGGAGAGCTCTGGTACAAAGGGCCCAACGTGATACCCGGCTATTTCAAACGTCCCGACCTTACGGCCAAAGCATTTGACTCACAGGGTTATTTCAATACAGGCGACCTCTTCCAGATCAAGGATAACGACTGCATCGGGTTCTTCGACCGCACCAAGGACATCATTATCCGCGGAGGGTTCAATATCAGCGCCCAGGAAGTTGAGAACATGCTGCTAGGTCATCCCAGCGTGCTGGACGTGGCAGCCGTTGCCATGCCTGATGAAATACTGGGCGAGAAGGTTTGCGTTTATGTAGTGCCCAAGCCAGAGCAGAGCATAGAACTGAAAGATATCAAGGCCTTCATGGAAGAGAAGGGCATCGCCGTGTATAAAATCCCTGAACGTGTTGAGATAGTGACCGCCATCCCGCGGAACCCGGTAGGCAAGATAATCAAGAACACGCTCAGGGAAGATATTAAGAAAAAGCTGGCTGCGTGATACTGAAATCAGGGCTGGGGGCTGCCCGGTATTCAGGCATGCTTGTCGATAAACTCACCGATCCGGGCGATAGCACGGCGGCCTTCGGGGATGAAGCTGGCCGCGAACTGCCAAACATGCTGCATTTTTTCCCATTCATCGATAACGGCATTTACTCCTGCCTGCTTTGCGCTTTCAACCAGGCGCGTGGAATCTGAGAGAAGGACCTCGTCAGTGCCCACCTGTACCAGTAGGGGCGGCAAGCCTTTGAGGTCAGCGTAGAGGGGCGATGCCAGGGGCGTCTTGGGATCAAGCCCTCCCAGGTACATCTTTGCGAATGCCAGTTCCTTATAATCATAGATAATCAGGTCAACTGCGGCTTTGCTCTTCCATGATTCACCGGTAAACGCCAGGTCGGTCCAGGGTGAAAGGCAAATGCCGGCTGCGGGCAATGGTATTTTCGCGTCCCTGAGGCTGATCAGCAGGGCAAGGGTCAGGCCGCCACCTGCCGAGTCGCCTACTACAGCCAGGTGTTTGGGGTCGACCTTATTGCCCAGCAACCATTTATAGACAGCAACGGCATCCTCGACGGCTGCCGGGTGCGGATGCTCCGGGGCCAACCTGTAATCGATGACCAGCGCACGGGCTTTTGCGGCAATGGCGATATTGGCAGCTATGGAGCGGTGGGAATTGATGGAGCCGCATATGTAAGACCCGCCGTGCAGATAGAGAAACACCCGGCCCGGAGATACGCCGGGAGGAATAAGCCATTCAGCCGGTACGCCGCCGGCAAGTTCTTTTACTATCTGTATGCCCCTGGGCAGCTTGAACATAGAGCCCAGCCCATCTAATTCAGCACGTTCCTTGCGTACATCGGTTTCCCCTGCCTTTGGTGCGAACACGTGCTGAATACGGAAATATAATTCGAGCAACCTTACCTGCCAGCTAAGCATACCTGCTCACCTCCTTACTTTAAGGTTGCGTCCAACAAAGCCGGGTGGCAAGTGGACCAAACCGCCGCTATTGTAGCACGATTTACGGACCATGAGTCATATTAAGTAACGTTACGGATATCGGGCGGCTTTACCACGGCCTATACTATAGACCCTAATATATATAAGCAAGGAGGAAAACCCTGCATGGTAAAGATTATCTGCGACAGCACCGGAGAGATCCCCGAGGACATAAGAAAACAGTACGACATAACAATTGTGCCACTTAACGTGCTATTCGGCACCGATAGCTATCAGGATGGCGTGAACATCACGCCGGCACAGTTCTACAAGATGCTGGTGGAGGGCAAGGTGCACCCTACTACCTCTCAGCCTGCCCCCGGGTTATTTACCGAGGCCTACCAGAAGCTGGCCAAAATAACCGATGAAATACTGGTGCTGACCATATCCGCCGGCATCAGCGGTACCTATGAGAGCGCCATACAGGCCAAACAAATGGCGGATAGCAAACTTAAAATTGAGGTCATCGACAGCATGTGGACCTGCGCCGGGTTGCTGCTGCCCACACTCAAAGCGGCCCGGGCGGCCGAGCAGGGCATGAATCTGGCGGAGATTACCAAGCTGGTAAAAGATATCCTGCCGAAGATCCGCGTCTACATGATTTTCGACACGCTGGAGTACCTGAGGAAAGGCGGCCGCATCGGCGTAGCCAAGGCGTGGCTGGGAGGAATACTTAAGCTGAATCCTGTATTGACGCTGAAGGATGGTGTGATCCACCCGGTTACCCAGGCGCGCGGCCGTGCCAAGGCCGTAGATATACTGGTTGACCTGATGAAAAAGACCGGCCATCCCGAGGAAATAATAGTGGAGGATGCCACCACACCGGATGAGCTCGAAGACCTGGTCAAACGATTAGGCGCTGCCATCCCCAATGCTAAAATAATCCGCACCAAGGTGGGCCCGGCTATCGGTGTCCACGCGGGTCCGAGAATTATGGTCGCGGGCGCCATCAGTACAGTGTAGTCTTCGGGCGCCTGTTTTATATATGAAATATAATGCTGATAGTTGCAATGCTATATGTTATACTACGTCTCCAAAGCAGGTGTAAATTATGGACAAACTCGTCTACGATCAATTGACCGAGGCCCTCACGCGTAGGGGCGGCGGGTTCCCGGCCGTACAGTGTGATGTTTTCCATGGGCTGATGGATACCATCTTCACCGAGGATGAGGCAAAATTAGCCGCCATGCTGCCGGATACGCCCGTATCCGCCGAAATGCTGGCGGACCAGGTGA
Source organism: Chloroflexota bacterium (assembly GCA_026389715.1). GTDB lineage: Bacteria > Chloroflexota > Dehalococcoidia > GIF9 > UBA5629 > CAIMUM01. The sequence goes on along the minus strand of JAPLHK010000079.1, from coordinate 1,362 downwards.
AGGGCGGCACTGAGAAGGTGCAGCAGCTTCTGGAAACAATGGCCCGCAAGGGAATACTCTTCTCCGCGGCGTACGCAGATAACCGTTATTATGTCATGATGCCGCTTATCCCCGGGATAATTGAGAATCAACTGCTCACGGGTGTTGTGAACGAGCGGGCCAGGAAGATAGCCCGGCTATTCGTCGATTACCTGGCCTTTCTGAATGAGCTTGAATCTACAGGGACCGGTGTATTCCCCGGTGTTCCTTTCGCCAGGGTGATCGCAGTCGACCGGGATATACCCGAGGATAAAACGGTACAACCGTATGACCGGCTGCTTCCGTATATTGAAAAAGCCAGGTACATCGGACTGGTAACCTGTCATTGCCGTCATATGTACGAACTCCTCGGCGATGCCTGCTATAAGCCCAAGGATGTCTGTCTGGCCGTCGGGCCCGGGGCGCTCTATATGTCCGAATACGGTTTGGGCAAGCTTATCTCCAGAGAAGAGGCCTACGCTGTTCTGAAGAGGGCCGAGGATGCCGGCCTGGCCGCCATCTCCAGCTTCATATCGGCAGTCGATCCAGGGCAGTGTACCGGCTGCGGCGATTGTATCTTAAGATGCCCTATGGAGGCGGTAGTGATAAAAGATGAACTGGCGTGTGTAGAACCTAAACGCTGTATCGGCTGCGGCCTGTGTGCCAGCGCCTGCCCAACAGGGGCTATTACGCTGCAACCAAGGGCAAATGCGCCGGTTCCCTACCCGGATGCAAGACAACTCAACGCGGCAATCGTATCTTCCAATAACCTGAAGAAAGCATCTATCTAAGTCAACGGGGACATACATAGACCCCGGCACTTCGTGCCTCTACATATGTCCCCAGGATAAAGTGCTACAAAACTTAATTTGTGCTGTAGCTGTGCGAACCGTAGGCTGAATTACCACTCTGCTGTTTCTTAGCTTTGCGGCATGACATACAGCGTTTGGGTTCGTTGGTAAAACCTTTAGATGCGAAGAACTCTTGTTCCCCGGCAGTAAAGGTAAAGTCGGTTCCACAATCGGAACATTTCAGCGATTTATCTCCAAAACTCATAGGTGACCTCCTCTTTATAATAGTTGGTTAGAGTCCCGGTCACCTGAAACTTGAAAAAATATTAGAGGATTTAGGCAAGGTAGGGGTAACTTAAACTTACAACCACCACTTAAAGTATACACCAAATCAACTATTACTGTTTATAAAGCGAATTGCGTCATAATTATTGTTACCGAAAATAGTATTGTTGCCTCAAAAATAGTGTTACCGAGGGGAGGGACACATGACACGAGGCAGCATACTGGAATATATACGAGAGGTACAAGGGCGATACATCAGAGCGGCAAA
>JAPLHK010000019.1 GCA_026389715.1 Chloroflexota bacterium | reverse complement strand
TTCAGGAATATCTTCCCTATCCACAGAGAGAAAGGCAATGAGCCGAGCACCAACCCGGCGGCTATCCAGGCTGCACTAATCATCGGTTAATTATTATATAATGATGCCGTGATGTTTGTCAGCCGACTATTGGATGCCGCCCGCCGGAACCGCAGCCTGCTCTGCGTAGGCCTTGACCCAGACCCCGCCAAATTGCCGGTCAAGGATGTTTTTGAGTTCAACCGGGCCATCATCGACGCTACCGCCGACCTGGTGTGCGCCTACAAACCCAACCTGGCTTTCTATGAGGCATTGGGCATTCGCGGTTTGCAGGCTTTGAAGAAGACGGTAGACTATATTCCTGGAGATATACCCGTTATCGGCGATGCCAAGCGCGGGGACATCGGCAATACGGCAATAGCCTACGCGCGGGCACTCTTTGGTTATTACAAGTTCGATGCAGTTACGCTCAGTCCCTATCTTGGATACGACTCGGTCGAGCCCTTCCTTGATTATAAGGATAAGGGTGTTTTTGTGCTCTGCCGCACCTCCAACAGCAGCGCCTCCGATTTCCAGGACCTGGAGGATAGTTTCGGCATGAAATTTTACCAGTCCGTGGCTCTGCGCGCCCGGGATTGGAATACCGAGGGAAATGTCGGGCTGGTGGTTGGAGCTACCTGTCCGGAGGAACTCAGGGAGATAAGGAAGCTCTGCCCGGAGATGCCACTGCTGATACCCGGTATCGGGGCGCAGGGCGGTGACATGGAGCAGTCTGTAAGGTATGGCGTCGATGCCCATAAAGAGAATGCCGTCATCGTGGCGGCACGCCAGGTGCTTTACGCTTCCAAAGGTGCGGACTATGCCCGGGCCGCCCGCCAGGCTGCTGTCGAACTGCGGGACGCTATCAACCGGTACCGCGGCATTTAGCGGTCGACGCGGAGTAGTTGATGGCTGAGATAAGCAAGCCTTCCGTCCGCACCATTTTTCATATCGACCTGGACGCTTTTTTTGTTACGGTCGAGCAGGTACTGAACCCCGCGCTGCGCGGCAAGGCGGTTATAGTGGGTGGCAGGCCGGGAGGCCGGGGTGTGGTAGCAGCGGCCTCCTACGAGGCGCGTAAATACGGGGTGCACTCGGCTATGCCCCTCGCCAGGGCCAAACGTCTCTGCCCTCAGGCTGTTTTTCTTACCGGCAATTACCGCAAATATGTTGAATTTTCGCACAAGTACATGGCTATACTCGGTGATTATACCCCGTCTCTCCAGCCTGGCGGGCTGGACGAAGCCTACTTAGATGTAACGGGATGTGAGAATTATGGCTCGTGGCACGGCCTGGCCCTAAAAATGAAGCAGCGTATTACAAAGGAAACAGGCCTGGTTGCCTCCGTTGGAATTGCCCCCTGCAGGGTGGTGGCCAAGGTGGCTTCTGACCTGGGCAAGCCGGACGGACTGATTGAGGTATTACCCGGGGAAGAGAGGGCCTTCCTCGCCACACTACCGGTGCGGAAAATGCCCGGCATTGGGGAAAAGACAGGCAAAGTGCTAAAAACCATGGGCATTGAGACCATCGGCCAACTGGCGGAAATGCCGGATAGCTTGTTCCGCAGCCGCCTCGGCGAAGGAATGGTGTGGCTGCAACAGCATGCGCGGGGGATAGATGACAGCCCGGTGGAAGCGTACGGCGAAGCCAAGTCCAGCAGCCGGGAAACAACCTTCGAGAAGGATACCATGGATATCTCCTTTCTCAAGGCCACATTACGCTATTTCGCCGAGAAATTAGGCGCCGAATTAAGGGAAGAAGGTAAAAATGCCCGGACAGTGACCCTGAAGCTCAGGTATAGCGATTTCGAAACCGTGAACCGCAGCAGCTCGGCGCGGGAGGGTACCAACCTTGATGACTCCATTTTCCAGTGCGCGATGCGGTTGCTGGATAAAACTTTAGGGAACCGGTTCAAGCCTGTGAGGCTCATAGGCTTGGAGGTCTCCCACTTCACCGGCGGGGAAACGCAGCTATCTTTTTTCGATGCGGAAGCTAAGCGGCTTGAACAGTTGGACAGGGCTATCGACCAGGTGCGTGATAAATACGGCTTCGACGCTATCCAGACAGGCTATACACTTGATTTGAAGCAGAAATACGAGGGTAAGATGAGGGACAGATAATACTTCAAGCAGCTTTCACAGTTATTATAAATAATAAATCAAATAGCAAGCAATGAATAAAGTAATCTGGATTAAACGCACTTGTCCTCCTTCGATTTGTCATTGAAAGACCCATAGCCTTAACTTATAATACCCATAATACCCACAGAAAGCAGACAAAAATGCAGATCATTGAAGGCCGCAACCCGGTAATCGAAGCGCTCAGGGCGGGCCGTCCTATAAGCAGGATACTGATTGACAGGAATGCACAGTTGCACGGAGCGGCGGCTCAAATCGTTCAATCGGCCAAAAGCAGGGGAGTGGTGGTTGAACTGGTGGATAAGCAGGACATTGAAAGTCAGAGCCAGACCGGCGCCAGCCAGGGGGTCATAGCGTTTGCTGCAGCTAAAGATTACGTGGACCTGGACGACCTGTTCAGTATATCGCGCGGAAGGCGGGAAGCCGCATTTTACCTGGTGCTGGATGGTATAGAAGACCCGCACAACCTGGGAGCGATATTAAGGACTGCCGAGGCCACGGGCGTGCACGGTGTGGTGATACGGGAGAGAAGGGCGGTGGGACTCACCCCGGCTGTGGTCAAGGCCTCTGCGGGAGCGGTGGAATACGTGCCGGTGGCTATGGTGACCAATATCTCCCAGGCTATACTTAGGCTGAAGAAAAATAACGTCTGGGTCACAGGGATAGATATGGCGGGCGGACAGGATTACAGCCGGATAGATTTCAATCCTCCCACGGCTATCGTCGTAGGGGGTGAGGGGAAAGGCCTGTCGGAATTAGCCAGGAAGAGGTGCGACTCGATAGCATCAATCCCAATGAAAGGAAAGATATCCTCATTGAATGCGTCGGTGGCGGCGGCAGTGGTAATGTACGAAGCGCTGCGGCAACGCGCGCTTAAAAAAGGTTAAATACTTTTTTAAGCAGCCAGATTATGATAAAGATAACTGCAATTACCAGGGCTATGTGGATCAGCCACCCAAGGGTAGGAAGAATAAAGAAACCTAACAGCCACAGTACCAAGAGTATTATGCCGATGATTAATAAAATATTCATGGCTACCTCACTTATCCATCATTCACCATATCTCTGCTAAATATTATAGCAGGAAACATCTGAGTCAGCTCGTGGGTTTTGAAGATTTCTCACAGATACCTGTATCGAATTTGAAATATAATAGATAGAGGAACCATGAGCATAAAAGATTGCCTGGCCACATCCTTGCAGGTGCTGGGTGCCAACAAGCTGCGCTCGGGGCTTACCATGCTGGGCATTGTTATCGGCGTCGGCATCATGAATATCATGCTGGTATCGGTAACTGAACGAACGCGCGAGATAGGCATCAGGAAGGCCGTGGGCGCCAAAAAGATCGATATTATGAAACAATTTCTTGTAGAGTCGGCTGTCCTGAGCCTGGCGGGAGGGATTGCCGGCATATTTGTCGCCTTACTCTTTGTGCTGATGGTGACAGGCGTCAACGTGGGAGGCTACACGGTACAGGATCCTTTTACCGCTGACATTGTGCTGCTCGCCCTGGGTGTGGCCACCTTCATCGGGATTGCCTCCGGGCTGTACCCGGCATATCACGCCGCCGGTATGGACCCGGTGGAATCACTGCGATACCAGTAGGAGGAGATGCCATGGTTAAAGTAGAGACCGAGCGCAGGGGCCGTATTTATGTGGTTCGCATCAACAGGCCGGAAGCGCGTAACGCCGTTGACGCCGAAACAGCTGGCTTGCTGGATGAGGCCGTAACCGTATTTAAACGGGATGATGGGCTGCGCGTCATGGTGCTTACCGGTGCGGGTAACATCGCTTTCTGCGCGGGAGCTGACCTGAAATCCGCCAGGGGACTGGCTCTCAGGAAGGGTTCTGATGAGTCCGGCCCGATGGGTTTCAGCAGGGTTACGGACGTTCAAAAACCGACGATAGCCGCGGTTAATGGATACTGCCTTGCCGGCGGGCTGGAACTGGCCTGCTGGTGTGATTTCCGCATATCAGCCAGGAGCGCAAAGTTCGGTGTGGTGAACCGCCGCTGGGGTGTGCCCCTCATCGATGGAGGTACGCAAAGGCTGCCGCGCATAGTCGGGTTGGGCAATGCGCTCTATTTGATAGAGACCGGTGCAATGATAGATGCTGGGCAGGCCCTGCGGATGGGCCTGGTACAGGAAGTAGTGGCAGATGGTCAGGCGCTGGAACGGGCCCTCGAACTTGCCGCGGTAATGGCTGATTATCCGTGGGCCAGCCTGGTAAATGACCGCCGGGCCGCTTATGAAGGACTTGCGCTGGGATTGGCTGAAGGTATCAGACGGGAGCAGGATTTGCACACTGCGGATTTACAGGACGGGGAAATGCAGGAAGGGCTGGAGAGGTTTATCTCCGGCCACAGACCGCAACCGCCGACTCCGCCTGCTTGATTTGCGGCCGGCGTATCCGCTACGCGCTTAGATCGCACCGGTTTTCAAGTTTTTAACAACGCAAAGGACGCGGCTGCTTATCTCCAGCAGCTCGGTGATTACATAACATTCTTCCAGTGTCATGCCTCTTGCGAAGCTGCCGTGGCGGTGCACGATAACTATGGCATGAGTTTTAAGCGCATCGGCGATCTCATCCGCGAAGCCGCCCGGCGCGGGTTCTTTGCCGAAACCTATAACCGGCACTTCGGGGATAAATATTTTTCCGGCTTCGTCCTCGGGGTGAACGATGTGCCTGACAAAGGAGAGGGCGACCGCGTGGACAGGGTGACAATGTACGATGGCCTGGAAGAGCGCCTGTTTATAAATGGCGCGGTGCACCGCCAGTTCTGACGAAGCCAGCCTGGTATTGTCATCATCCTGGCTGACCCCCGTCTCAATAAGGTCTGTATCTGTCAGGTACCCGAGTTTGCTGCCGCTGCGTGTGATGATGACCTTTTCCCCCTGCCTCACGCTGAGGTTGCCGCCATGCATGGAAACCATGCCGCGGCTGTAAAGGTCAGAGCCCACAGCCTGGAACCGGGGTAACAGTTCGATTGTCACTTTTCAGCCTCCTCAGCTTAAATAACGGTGATCAATCTGTCATTAGTGAGCTTTAGCGAAGCAATCTGTAAGACAACGAGATAACGCCATGAGTTTGCTTCCTCGCTGCGCTCTTCGCACTGGCGGGTTATTCCTTATTTGATGTATTTAGCTTCTTCATCAGGCGGGACTTTTTACGGGCTGCGGTGTTGGCATGGATGACCTTGCGCTTGGCCGCCTTATCCAATGAGCTGATGGCCTCGGTCACGGCAACAGTGGCCTCCTCGCCTTTCTTGGCCGCTACTAATTTTTCTGCGCGGGTGACTTTGCTCTTTACACCGCTTTTAACGGCCTTGTTGCGCTGAGCTTTCCTGGCGGCTGACCTGGCTGATTTTTCTGCTGTTTTAGTCTTGGGCAATTGTGACTACCTCCTTTGATATCAGGGACTGACGTTTATCCCAGCCTGATGCGCTTTAGTGGCGTTTATTACGCCGCGCAGGGACATCAGCCTGTTCAAGATATGATTCAGTTGTGCCATATTCTTAATTTCAATCGTCGCAAACATTGTGAATACGTCATCATTGTACTGCGTATTCACGCTGGTTATATTTATTTTCTCCTCAGCAACGGCTGTGGTGATATCCCTGAGCAGCCCAACGCGGTCGAAGGCTTCTACCTGGATGCTCACCGGGTACACGTCTTCCACCTGGCCCCAGCTCACATTTATCAGCCGCTCCTGCTCCTCCTCGTTTATCACATTGATGCAGTTTCTGCGGTGTACCGTGATGCCATGGCTGCGCGTAATATATCCGATGATATCATCACCGGGCACCGGATGGCAACATTGGGCCAGGTTGGTGAGCAGGTCGCCCACGCCGAGCACCTGTATGCCGGAACCCTTGTGTTTTGCTGCTGCGGCCGTCGGTTTGGCTTCCTCTTCTTCGGCTGCCTCGGTTTCACTGGCCAACCTGGAGGCTATCTGGTGAGGCGTGATACCGCCATAGCCCACCGCTGCCATGAAGTCGTCGGCATTGTCGAAATCAAGACTCCCGGCGAGGTCTTCATAGTTGGTTACACCGATGCCCAGCCGCTTGAGTTCTCTTTCCAGAATTGTCCGGCCGCGCTCGATATTCTGCGTGCGCTCCTGCCGTTTGTACCAGGCGCGTATCTTCTCCCTGGCGTGGGCGGTCTTGACGAAGCCGAGGTCGGCGTTGATCCAATCCAGGCTGGGCGCTTTCTCGGTCTTGCTGGCCACTATCTCCACAATATCACCGTTTTTAAGCTCGTAGTTAAGCGGGACAAGCTTTCGGTTGACCTTGGCGCCGATGCAGCGGTGGCCGAGGTCGGTGTGGATGCGATAGGCGAAATCCAGAGGTGTGGCCCCTTTGGGGAAAGGCCTTATCTCCCCGAGGGGAGTATAGACAAAGACCTGGTCGGCGAAAAAATCTTCTTTCAGGGAGGTGAGAAATTGCTCGCTATCCAGGGCGCTCTGCCAGTCGATAAGCTGGTGCAGCCAGGATATCTTCTTTTCAAAATGCAGGTCGGGTTTGGCCCCTTCCTTGTAGCGCCAGTGCGCGGCCACGCCGTATTCTGACATGCTGTGCATTTCATAGGTGCGGATCTGTATCTCAAGAGGCGTGCTTGCCCCATCGCCGGTCAGAACCGTGGTGTGAAGCGACTGGTAACCGTTGTCTTTGGGATTGGCTATATAGTCGTTGAATTCGTCGGTTATGGGATGCCAGGTGTTGTGGATGATGCCCAGGACTTTATAGCAGTCGGGCACCGTATTCACCAGCACGCGCAGGGCAAACAGGTCGTGTATATCTCCGAAGCTCCTGCCGATAGCGGCGTACTTCTGTATCTTGTTATAGATACTGTAGATATGTTTGGGCCGGCCATAGACCTCACCCTGTATGCCGGCTATGACCATCTCGTCGCGCAGGACGCGGGCAGCGTCATCGATGAAACCTTCCCGCAGAGAGCGCCTGACGGCTACCATGCGGGCGATTTCATGGTATTTCTCCGGCTGGAGATAGCGGAAGGACAGGTCTTCAAGCTGCCACTTAATCTCCCACATACCCAGACGGTGCGCCAGCGGGGCATATATCTCCAGTGTCTCCTGGGCTATGGCAAGCTGTCTCTCGGGGGCAAGTGCCTGCAGGGTATTCATATTATGCAGACGGTCGGCCAGCTTGATAAATACCACGCGCAGGTCCTCGGCCATGGCTATGAGCATCTTGCGCAGGTTCTCAGCCTGGGTTTCCCGGCTGCTGATAGCGATATCGCGTTTCCATGCCAGCTTACTCAGCTTGGTTACGCCGTCTACCAGCTTGCTGACATCCGACCCGAAGCGTTTTTCCAACTCGGAGATGGGGATATTGCAATCCTCCGGCACGTCATGTAAAAGCGCGGCGGCGAGGGTGGCAGCGTCAAGTTGCAGGTCGGCCAGAGCTATGGCCGTCTGGAGGGGATGCTCGAGGAAAGGCGCGCCGGATTTACGTTTCTGGCCGTCGTGGGACTTGAGGGCAAAAGCATAGGCAGCCTCCACGATTGCCAGTTTATCGGGAGGCAGGTACTCTCTGGCCTTGCTAAATAGCGGGGTCGGATCCATGCGCTCACCGTTTCAACTGTATAATAGAGCATGGCTGTAACCTGTGGCAAATGATTTCCGTATAAAGTGTGATTTTAGTCATTTGCATGCCGTATCTGCAGGTATTATCATATGTAAATTAACGGTTCCAGATATTCATCAAAAGAAAAATGAATGGTGGGGAAACCGTTAAATAATTAACCGAATTCATGGAGGTACAAATTGAAAATCGTAAAACTGTGCCGTGAAGGCTCATGCTGCCCGGCAGTCACCGTTTTTGAGGACAAAGTCGAGATCGGCGAAGACGCCAATACCTGCATCCTGACCCACGACGAGTTCGAGATACTGAAAGAGAAGATTCTCTCCAAAGAAATTTAAACAGTAAATTTACTTGCGTAATCAGCCCGCCGACCCACCCGGCGGGCTGATTTTATATTTGAAGTGACCGGAGAAAAGTTGAAGTTAACCCCGTATAGCGGTATCCTTATATCCTTGTTTTCAGAATATATTGCCTTGAAGGACCTGATATGAATATGAAGGTAACCACCAACCTTGATGAGATATTCCTGCCGCGCAGCGTTGCGGTTGTGGGCGCTTCGCCCATGGAGTTCTACACAATTTCTCTGCTGATGGGAAAATTGCGTGACCACTTCTACCCGGTCAACCCGAATTACCGGGAAGTGCACGGCGTTAAATGCTACCCATCCATTCTTGATGTCGAGGACCCGGTTGACTACGTGATCCTGGCCTTACCCGCCCAATACGTATTGAACACCGTTGATGAGTGCATCCGCAAAGGTGTCAAATGCATACATTCTTTCACCTCAGGCTTCGGCGAAACCGGCCTGGCGGAGGGCATTGAGAGGGAAAGAGAACTCGCAGCATTGATTAAGGGCAGGGTAAGGATGATTGGTCCCAACTGCATGGGAATTTGTTGCCCCAGGTCCGGGTTGTCTTTCAATCCCGGTTCCAAGCTTATCGAAGGCCATATCGGGGTGATCTCCCAGAGCGGCACCTTTGCTCAGGGCTTTATACACGCAGGGATATCGCGGAAAGTGAATATCAGCAAGATGGTCAGCTACGGCAACGCCATCGACCTGGATTGCCCTGAATTCCTGACGTACCTGGCCGATGACGCTGATACGCGTGTTATCGCGTTATATGTGGAGGGTGTTAAGGAAGGCGGTCCTGTCAGGGCAGCACTGGAATATGCGGCGAACAGGAAGCCGGTTATAGTGCTGAAGGGCGGCATGACCAAACAGGGTGGCAGGGTGGCCTCGTCACACACCGGCGCATTGGCAGGTTCAGGGGAAACCTGGGCTACCCTCTTCCGGCAAACCGGTGCGGTGCAGGTTGATGATTTTGAGGACCTGGTCAACACGGTCATCGCCCTGGGAGATTCCCCGCTGCCCGGCGGTAACGGTGTATCCATCATTACATACTCGGGAGGTTTCAGCGTGGTGCAAAGTGACATGTGCATCAAGGCTGGACTGGAAGTGCCGCAATTGTCGCCGTCGGCGGTTACGGAATTACGCGAATTTGTGCCCGCGTCAGGCACCATGATCGGCAACCCTCTCGATGCCTGGCAGCTTTTCTATAAATATGGAGATAACGAAAAATCCTTGAAGGATGTTTTCCGGATTATCGCTGCGGAAAAAGATATTCATTCGATAATACTTCAATTCGATGTGATCAGGTTTATGATAGGCATGTGGGGCGATAAAGCCGAAGAGCGTTTAAAAATTATTGTCGACAGGGTACTGCAAGGTTGCCATTGTGCCCGCGATGAAAAAGGCAAGCTGGTGTTGATAAGCATGTTCCTTGATCCCTACTCGGAAAACGAACTGGAGAGGAAGTTCAGCATCGATTTCAAGATACGGTGCGAGTCCGAAGGATTTCCTGTCTTTTCTTCACTCAGTGCGGCGATCAAAACTATTTCAAATATGCACCGGTACACAATAATTGGGAAAGGCAGGCTGCTCAAGGCAGGGTAAGGGGGCATGAAGCCAACCGTCCATGTAGTGGTGTTGGTTACGGCATCCGGCAGGGATGAGGCTGAGAAGATAACTGCTGCCCTGCTGGATGGGAGGCAAGCTGCCTGCGTAAATATCGTACCGTCAGTAATTTCCCGTTTCTGGTGGAAAGGCCGGATAGATTCTGCGGACGAAGCATTGCTGATTATCAAGACCAGGCAAACAGCGGTCGCTGACGTTATTACAACGGTGAAGAGAAACCACAGTTATTCTGTCCCGGAAATCATTGTTCTGCCCATAATTGGCGGCAGCGAAGAATATCTTAATTGGATCGCCGGCGAAGTTCCTGAATAGCATTATCCTCTGGCAATTGGGGCCTGGTTAATATATTATAATTAGCTATAAAGAGGCTGCTGACTTTGTTTAAAGCACCGCGCGGGACCGCTGATACGTTACCGGAAGAGCAACCGTACTGGCGCTACATCCAGGATAAGGCGCTGGAGTTATGCCGCTTATACGGTTACGGCTGTATAAGCACGCCTGCCTTTGAGGATGCCGGCCTGTTTGCCCGCAGCGTGGGAGAAGGGACCGATATCGTTAACAAGGAGATGTATCTCTTCAAGGACCGCAGCGATAATGAGCTTGCCTTGAGGCCGGAAGGCACCGCGCCGGTCTGCCGTGCTTATATCGAGCACGGGATGGACAACCTGCCTCAGCCGGTGAAGCTTTTCTATTTCGCCGATATCTTCCGTTACGAGAGGCCGCAGGCCGGGCGCTACCGTCAGCATCACCAGTTCGGCTGTGAGGCCATAGGTGACCCCTCTCCTGTGCTGGATGCTGAGGTCATTAACATGGCGCTCAACTTTTTTACTTCGCTGGGCCTGGTCAATTTTTCCCTGCAGTTGAACAGCATCGGCTGCCGGAAGTGCCGCCCGGGCTACCTGCAGAAATTGAAGGAATACTACGCACCGCTGGCGCCGCAATTGTGCGCGGACTGCCAGGTCAGGCTGGATAAGAACCCGCTGAGATTGCTTGACTGCAAGAAGCCCGGTTGCCAGGCTGCGGCGGATGAAGCGCCCAAAAGCTCTGACTACCTCTGTGATGAATGCGCGCAGCATTTTGCCTCTTTAGGCACTTACCTGACAGCGCTGGGAGTGAGATACGTGCTGAATCACAGGCTGGTGCGGGGGCTTGACTACTATACCAGGACGGTCTTTGAGATACAGCCGGCTGAAGGCGGCTCACAGAGCGCATTGGGCGGTGGTGGACGCTACGATGACCTGATTGCGCTGATCGGGGGTAAATCCACGCCGGCCATCGGCTTCGCCACGGGCATGGAAAGGATAGTACTTAACCTGGTTAACCAGGGCATAACAGTGCCTCCGGCTGAAAAGCCTGCCGTATTCATCGCCTGCATGGGTGGGAACGCCCGGGTAGAGGCGGTTAAACTGGCAGCCAAAATGCGGGATGCCGGGATAGCCGTGATAAGCTCTTCGGGCGAAAGGAGCCTCAAAGCGCAGCTCAGGCATGCCAACGCGGCAGGCGCCAGCTACGCGGCGATTATCGGGGAGGATGAGGTGAAAGCGGGAGTGGTAATGTTGCGCAACATGGAGTCCGGCGAACAGCAGGAGATGCAGCCGGGTGACCTGATAAAGCTGGCGGGTAACGGGCAATAAAAAACGGGAGGGCAGTTTCTGATGGATACATTTGAAGCGATTTACCACAGGCGCAGCGTCAGGCAGTATAAGGATACGCCGGTTTCCGATGATATGCTCAACAAGGTACTGGATGCGGCACGCTGGGCGCCTTCATGGGCCAATACCCAGTGTTCCCGCTACGTGGTAGTGAAAGATCCCGTTACCAAAGCCAGATTGGCCGAGACGGTGAATAAGGGTAATCCTGCCACGGAGGCCATCAAACAGGCTCCAATTGTAATAGTAGCGTGCGCGGAACTGGGTAAGTCGGGCTGTTACCGGGGCGGCATAGTAACGGACAGGGGCGAGGAATGGTTCATGTTCGATGTGGGTATTGCCATGCAGAACCTGGCATTGGCTGCGCAGGCACTTGGGTTGGGTACCGTCCATGTCGGCTATATACCGGATTCGAAAAAGGTTGATGAGATACTCGACCTGCCGGGAGGGGTGGTTTCCGTGGAGATGACTCCGCTGGGATACCCGGCCGCTGAAGCCAAGGCGCCGCCGCGGCGGGAGCTGGCAGATATAGTATTTTACGAAAAGTACGGCAAGCATTAGAATTAATCAGGCTCTTCATTGGGAACTGCTCCGCCCGCTGCGGCTGAAACGTTTTAAACAGCTTCACCGCACGGGCTGATAATTTTATAAAGGAGGTTCACATGGCCAGGACGATCGCAGAGATCAACGAAAAAATTAAGAAAGGCCAGGCGGTCGTGGTCACTGCTGAAGAAGTGATCGGCATCGCCAAAAAGAAAGGTGTGGCGGCCACGATGAAAGAAGTAGACGTGGTAACCACGGGCACCTTCGGCCCCATGTGCTCATCCAGCGCTTACCTGAACCTCGGCCATACCAATCCGCGTATGAAAATGGGTGGTGGCAGGGTATATCTAAACGACGTGCCCGCTTATACAGGGGTAGCGGCGGTTGACGTCATACTGGGCGCCACCGCCATGCCGGAAGACGACCCTAAGAACAAGATCTACCCGGGCGAGTTCAAATACGGCGGCGGCCATGTTATCGAGGAACTGGTGGCCGGTAAGGACATCAGGCTGGTCGCCAGCGCCTACGGGACGGACTGTTACCCGCGCAAGAAGCTGGAAACCTTGATAAATATAAACACGATCAACGAGGCCGTGCTCTTCAATATGCGTAATGCCTACCAGAACTATAACGTTGCGGTAAATGTTGGGACACGCATGATCTATACCTACATGGGCGTGCTAAAGGCCAGGCTGGGCAATGCCAATTTCTGCTCGGCGGGGCAATTGTCACCGCTGCTCAACGACCCGCTGTATAAAACCATCGGCGTCGGCACGCGCATCTTCCTGGGAGGCGGCGTAGGATACGTTGCCTGGCACGGCACACAGCATAATCCCTCGGCGCCGCGCACGGATAAGGGGGTGCCAACGCGCGGAGCAGGCACTCTGGCTGTTATCGGCGACCTCAAGCAGATGAAGCCTAAATGGCTGGTTGGCACCAGCTTCCTGGGCTATGGGACAACACTGACGGTAGGCATCGGTGTACCGATACCCATATTGAACGAGGAGATCTTGCAGTATGCGCTGGTTACGGATGCGGATATACTTGCCCCTGTGGTGGATTACTCGGATGCCTATCCCAACCGCAAGGCGGAGGTGCTGGCTGAGGTCAGCTACGCAGAGTTAAAATCCGGCAAGATAAAAGTCAACGGCAGGGAGATTCCGACCGCCTCTCTTTCGAGCTACCCTGGAGCGGTGGAGATTGCCTCGACCCTGAAGGAGTGGATAATGAAAGGGGAATTCCTGCTCTCCGACCCGGTGGCGCCGCTGCCCGGTATTGAATCGGGCATCAAGCTCAAGCCGCTTGATGAAAGGCCCCTGCCCTGAAGGAGGAATCACAGATGAAAGTATCGAAAAAAATAGTATTACATTTTCCACAGCAGACTATTGACAAGCCGATTGTCAGCGCGCTGATACGGGATTATGCTCTCGACTTTAATATACTCAAGGCATCCATATCACCAGGTGAGGAAGGGCTGATGATATTGGAACTGACCGGTGCGCAGAAGGATTATGACCGGGGTATCAAATACCTGCAGGAAGTAGGGTTGGAGATACAGTCGCTCAGCCAGGATGTGCTGCGCAACGAGGAGCGTTGTACACATTGCGGGGCCTGCATCACCATGTGCCCGACGCGGGCCTTCTCTCTCGACTTGGGCACCAGGAAGGTTAATTTCGACAACTCGCGCTGCATTGTGTGCGAGTTGTGCGTCCGGGCCTGCCCGCCGCGGGCGATGGAATTAAAATTATAGCAGCGGGCGGGTTTAAAAACCCGCCCCTACAGCACGCAAGGGCCAAATGTACCAGCCGCGCACCTACCGTCATAAGATCAAAGACGGTGACCTGGTATCTTTCACGGTTGCCGTTAAAGAGACCGACCTCTACATACGTGCAACCGGGGATTTAACGCGTGAGGCACTGGCGGCCATCAATGAAATCCGCGGTCCCTTAGAGGGATATATACGTGACCATCCTCTTTTCCTCCACAGCCTGGAGCCGTTTGCGGTGGAGAGCGGCGCGCCCGAGATTGTGCGCGTCATGGCTGAAGCGGCCAGGCTGGCAAATGTCGGACCGATGGCGGCGGTGGCCGGCGCCATGGCAGAACTGGTGGGTAGAAAATTATTGGCGTTTTCACCGGAAGTGATAGTGGAGAACGGCGGCGATATCTTCCTGAAGGTCAATAGCAGGCGGCAGATCGGCATCTACGCGGGAGAATCCGCCTTCACTGGTAAGCTGGCTATCGAGGTGGAGCCGGGGCAGACACCGCTGGGGGTATGCACATCCTCTGGTACGGTAGGTCCATCCCTTAGCCTGGGAGTGGCTGACGCGGCGGTAATCGTCTCACCGTCGGCAGCGCTGGCTGACGCCGTGGCCACGGCCGTGGGCAACATAGTTAAGTCCGAACAGGACATCGATGCCGCCATAGGGCGCGGGAAACAGATCAGGGGAATAACCGGCATCGTCGTAATAGTGGGCGGAAAAATGGGGGCCTGGGGAGATATCAGGCTCGTGAAAATTTAGCCCGGCCGCGCTTAACCGCTGCAGCAATGCATTAACCGCTACAGCAGTGCACGCTGATAGTGATGGTGAAAGAAGCGGTGCCGCCATTGCCGTCAGCAACATCACAGGTAATTTTGTAAGTCCCCGGATCACCGGCAGCCAGCCACTGTATATTCGGGCCGTTGCCGATTATCTTCCCGCCGGTCGCTTTCCAGATATAAGTAAGCTGGTCTTTATCAGGGTCGGTGGCGAGGCAAACCACGTCCCCTGTCTCATACTTGCGGATGACCAATTCGGGGGTCTTTTTCGTGTCCTCCTCGGTCGGGTTGGTTTTTACCGTGATGGGCATGCGGCCGGGCCGGGTGAACTTGATAGCGCTGATGACCGGCGGGCTATTGGGCTTTTCGGGTATTGTTATTAAGGTATCCCTGCTCGCAGACCCACCTTTGCCATCGATGACGATTACCGTGACCTTGTAGCTGCCCGGGTTACCCGGCGCCGTCCAGGTCGCTGTATCGGCAGAACCTTCCCCGAACCCCCCGCTGCAGGTCCACTGGTAGCTCAGGTTATCGCTTTCAGGGTCGCTGGCCTGGCAGTTAAGATTAACCTTGCCTAAAGGCTGCACGACCTGCTGGTCGGCAGTCAGGCTGGATATTATGGGGGGGTTATTTACCGGCTCAGGGGCAGGCGCGAGTGGAGCCGGGCTTTTTTGGGCAGCGCAGCCTGTATATACCAGCATGGTAGCGATACATACGGCTGCAATATATAAAATACGGTTTGAAATCATACGGTGATACCTCCTGTATCAGGGTACGGCAGAGATTATTTATCCCTGGATAAAAACTTGTTGATCCAGAACTGGTGCGATAGAAATGGCGCCGGTTGCACTATTATTATGATTACCGCCAGGATTAAAAGTATGATGTCGTAGTACATCGATTGCAAGGGGGTCAGCCCGCCCAACCATTGCTCCCAGACGCCGAAGCACTCGCAGATTGGGTATTTATCAACCCCTGTAGCTATCATGTAGGAATTATTGGCCATGAAACCCAGCACAAGCGGGAGAAAGAGTATAGCTATTAATCTTGGCCATATTCCTATAACCAGTGCCAGCCCTATCAAAATCTCGGCGACAGGCAAAATCCACGGTATAAAAACCAGCCCTATGAACCGGGCAAAGTCGGGGGTCATGAGGAAGTCCGGTATAAATCTATCCAGGAACTCTGTTTGCCCGGGCACCTAGCCGAGGTTGGCCAGCTTGCCGCCGCCGGCCAGGATAAGCGTCAACCCGACGAGCAGGCACGCAACGATGCTGATGATGCTGCGCACCGTCGCCTTTTTTCCATATCCGTAATCAATTGACATATAAAAGTCCTTCAGTTCCAAGTTATGCGGGGCGGGTCTTGACTAAATGGAAATTATAATCTACACTATGGCCAGTATGCAAACCCTGGTTAATGGTGAGTCTTAAACTGGCAACCTCTTAAATCGGGAGACCATAATGCCGGGACTAAGACTCCCGTCGTATGTTTTCAAGAGGTCTTGAGCCGAGCAGACCCGTCAAAACCCATGGGGCATATTGATTTTCAACAAGGAGGCATCAATGGCCCTAACGGAAAAGACCCTTACATGTGCC
>JAPLHK010000066.1 GCA_026389715.1 Chloroflexota bacterium | reverse complement strand
GAAAAATATATCGATATGGCTACCGCGGTGAGCGGCAGCGGGCCTGCGTATGTTTTCCTTTTTATTGAATCTCTGATTGATGCGGGTGTCCATATAGGGTTGCCGAGGAGTATTGCCAGTAAGCTTGTAATCGAAACAATCGTGGGATCCGCTGAAGCTATGAAAAAAATGGCCGTGCACCCGGCAGAATTGAAGAACATGGTTACTTCACCGGGAGGCACTACCGCTGAGGCGCTGCTCAGCCTCGAGATGGGGGGATTCAGATCACTGATAATCAATGCGGTAAGCGCCGCTTATCAAAAAGCTAAGGCCCTGGATAGTAAATAGCGCGGCATGCCTTAGCGCTTCTCGTCAATTTGCCGCCGGCTTACGGCAGTAAATGGCTGTGCTCTTGGGAACTACACGGTTGAGCCCGTTTTCAAACCATCCCGTATATTTATGATGCGTGTAAATATCCCAAACCAGGAATTTGTTATATAGAGAAGGTATTAAAGCCTTCTCGTTCTTCAGCCCGAAAAGTCCTTTGGACCACCAGTACATGGAATGCAATGCGTGTTTATAGCGTATGGCAAATACTTCCAGGTTAAATTTCCTCAGCAACTCCAGGATATCCTGCTGTTTATATATCCTGATATGTCCACCCGGGGTATTGTGATAATCGTCAGATATCTTCCAGCATACCGACTCCGCAAAATGGGAGGGCACGCTGACTGCCAGGATACCACCGGGCTTGAGTACACGTGTTAATTCAGACACCGCTTGAAAATCGTCCGGTATGTGCTCCAACACCTCCGAACAGATTACTTTATGAAAAAAGGCGTCGTCGAACGGCAGTCTGGTTATACTGCCAGATACCAGATGCCATGGGCCTGACGATTCCCCTTTTAGATCCATCTGGTATAGCATGCACCTGGCGTTCTGAAGGCTTGGCACATCGAGGTCAAAGGCAACCGATGCCCCTTTGTTCACCTTGCATACCTGCCAGATATGCCGTCCGGCCCCGCATCCGGCGTCCAGAATAAACTCACTCCCGTTGATCTTTAACAGATCAAGGTCAATAGTCAACATATGAAATTTAAATGGAGGCAGCCCGAGCTAAGCTTTAGGCGTTTTACCCGGGTGTAATTTCTTCCACCACCGGGCGTACTTCGACGCATTTCGGCTTATCGAACCAGCCTATACATTCGGTACACTTGGCCGCATCTATTTGATAAATTGATTCTCCCTCTTTAATAGCTTCGTTCTTGCACTCCGCTTCACAGGCGCCGCAGCTAATGCAATCGTCGGTTATGATATAGGCCATTTTCCTTAAACCTCCAAGTATTTATTTATATAAACAGTCAGGCAAAAAGGCTATAAAGATTATAACCTGTTTTTATGTCTCAGGACAGGAGTTTCTTCTTCAAAGCGGCGCTAACCTGTGGAGGCACCATGTCGTCGAGGTTGCCGCCGAGTTGGATTATCTCTTTCAACAGGCTTGAACTCAAGAACTGATATCTCAGGTTTGCCATGAAGCAGACTAACTCTATGTCCGGAGCAAGCTTTTTATTCATCAGCGCCATCTCGAATTCACGTTCGAAATCTGAACTGGCGCGCAGGCCGCGGACCAGTACCTGGGCCTTAGCTTTCCTGGCAAACTCCACTGTAATCCCTGAGTATGACGTTACCTCGACGTTCTTGTAATCTGTCACCGCCTGGCGGGCCAGGTCCACTCTTTCCTTAACTGAAAAAAGCAGCGATTTCTGCGGTATATCATAAATACCGAGAATCACCTTCTCAAATATGGATGACGCCCTTTTTATAATGTCCAGGTGCCCGTTGGTGATGGGGTCGAAACTGCCGGGATAAATAGCAGTGGTCAAGATGCAACCTCCTTCTGGTATATTGAAATACAGGTATCGCCATACCGCTTCTCTTTAATCTTCGACAGGCTGCCGTACTGCTGGTCGAGAATATTGCGCGAGGCATGCGATACTAAAATGACCGAGTCACGGGAGATAAAATTTGACCTGGATAAAACAGGTATCAGGGTGCTGAGGGAATTATCGGCATACGGCGGGTCAACAAAGACCATGTCGTAACTGCGCTCCAGGAAACCGATTGCTTTCATAACCGGGCAACAGTATACATGAGCTTTATCAATAAATCCTGTTTTGATTAAATTCTGCTTGATTACCAGGCAGCATTTACTGCTCTGGTCAACAAAATCGACCCATCCGACCTCACGGCTCAAGGCCTCGATCCCCAGCGCACCACTGCCGGCATATAGATCAAGCCCGCTGTCCCAATTACTGGCTACTGCGCCCAGTATTGAGAAGACTGCCTCGCGAACTTTATCCGTAGTAGGACGGACAGCAACACTTTGAGGGGATTTAATAATCTGTCCTTTGGCGGAGCCACCCGTAATACGCATTTTGGCTGATGTTCAAGAGTAATATTAAATGGAATAATAATCCGAGCACTAATTATAATACCCTGCATTGTTCGTAAGTCAAACTCGCTGAATGGTTTAGTACGATTATGGTTGAAAGTGCAAGTATGTAGCTTCCGTAGTTGGTGGTTTGCAAACTTAGGCTGGGTTTATATTTGGGGCATATATCTATACCTATTAATTGTAGCCATCTATTTAACTTTTAAGGGTTTGCCCATTGCCTTAATTATCTTTGGACTTGTTGGCATGGCTATACCGGCATATGACATTTATCGAGAAGAACAAGGCCAGTCATCTTTATTTAAATTGTTTGTTGCGCATTTTGAAAATCCATCCAAAGATAAAAAGACCGATGAAACCACCCACAGCAACCGCCAAGCAGCATATTGCAGCCCACCCAATAGATTGATTCCAAAAATACAAACTACTAAATCCACCCAAAATACACGCAGCCCCACTGACGATAATCATGATATGCCTACAATCCACAACTATCCTGAACGTGAGCGAATTTTCTATAAAATATATATTGGGATGTATTTCAGTTTCTTATACTTTTGGCGGGGAGTTAGATTTGCTATGAGCATGAATATAGCAGCCATCAGATGCAAATATTGCGGTAGCACAAATATGAAACGCTATGGGCATTATGATAGTACCCAGCTATGGTGGTGTGCTGATTGTGAGAGGAAGCAAACAGGCAAAGATACGCTATTTAAGATGCGTTTTCCAAGCGACCAAATAGCCACGGCGTTAAGACTTTATTATGAAGGTTTTTCGTTAGATATTATTCAAGATGAATTTCAGCAACAATTCAATGTCCACATAGCAACCTCAACTCTATATGAATGGATACAAGAATTTACCAATGAAGCCATAGCAAAAGCGAATGAATTTAAACCCAAGATAGGGGATGAGTGGATTGCTGATGAAACAGCCTTAGTAGTTAGGGGAAAAGAGAACACAGGAAGATATACGCACCGTGAATATTATCTTTTCGACATTATTGATGCTAAGAGCAGATTCGTATTAGCAACGCATTTATCTGCCACTCGGTCAATAGCCGATGTCCAGGTTGTAATGAGTGAGGCCGCAAAGAGAGCAGGAAAAATACCAAAGGTAATTTTAACCGATAGACTAAAAACTTATCCCGAAGGCATAAGGATTACATTCGATGGGAAGGTACAACATATTCAAACCAGTCCATTTGTTGAAGTAGATCATACAAATCTTATCGAAAGATTTCACGGAACACTAAAGGATAGATTTAAGATACTAAGAGGATTCAAGTCAGTAGATACGGCAAAACAGCTTCTTGATGGTTGGCTGGTTTACTATAACTTTTTCAGAAAGCATGAATCCTTAGACAATCAATCGCCAGTTGAACATATGAATATAGGCATACCCTTCACAAGCTGGCTGGATATTGTAAAGAATACTAAGGAAAGAGTAATCAAGCTGAAAGTGCAACCTATTGTAGAGCCAATGTCATATAGGTTTGCGGATGTTCAATTTAGAAGGCAATATTTCAGGGAAGCTAAACAAAGACAACGGGCAAGACAGGCAAAGCAACCGAGGCCGAAGAAGCCAAATGCATCATCTATTATTTCACTAAGGAAGCCAAAACCATGAAACCGGCATTAAAAAAAGTAAAGGAGATTGTCATTTATCTGGATTGGGATAAGATAACAAAAGGCATAGAGAAAGACCTTAATCGAGACCTTCGTGGTAAACCAAGTCGATTGCCCGATAAATTGAAGTATCTACGAGGTCTTGGATGAACTTATTTATTTCAACCATACCGCCTTTATATCGTACGTATGTTAGAGGATTATTGGTATCATGTGTAAATGGTTCAATATCGTGATTAACGCTTGCTATAAACAGCTTTCTGCGTTCTTTCAGTCGTTGAAGGAATTCATCACGAGTGAGACTAATAGTCATTTTAACCACCCCCAATATGAGAGTATTATAGGAGTATAGCTATATGGAATCAACCATAAGCGGACAGAACCCGCTGAATTCGTTTTGACATCTTTTTGAGTATTGTAATATACTATCCAACGGCTTTTGACCGAGGAGATATCACAAATTGCTTGAACAATATGGTTA
This sequence comes from Chloroflexota bacterium, assembly GCA_026389715.1. GTDB lineage: Bacteria > Chloroflexota > Dehalococcoidia > GIF9 > UBA5629 > CAIMUM01. Next base: position 13,689 of record JAPLHK010000066.1, on the reverse strand, counting down.
TGTTGGAATACTTCTCATAATAGCTGTAGGTTTCACCATCACCATCCCGCTTTTGCCGAAGCTGCTGCAGTTGATAGGCCTGATCCCGCACAAGAAGAATCCGACTAAATCAGGGCAGTATGAATGCGGCATGCAGACAATCGGGAAAAACTGGGTGCAGTTCAATTTCAGATACTATTTCTTCGCAGTTCTATTCGTTCTGCTGGATATGCTGACCATTTTCCTCTATACCTGGGCCGTTAATATCAAGGAACTGGGTATCGGCGGGCTTGTTGCGGTGGGTGTATTCCTGGTTATACTTACAATTGGATATCTTTACGCCTGGCGCAAGGGAGCCCTGCAATGGAAATAAACAGGCCAGAAGTATCTACGCCCCAGGAAGCGGACCTGGCAGAAGGCCAGCTCATAAACTCTTTCTATGCGCAGTGCACCAGCCAGTATCCTGATCCGGACAGATGGCTTGATGAGAAACTGCAGCGCAATCTATTCTTGACGACCGTGGATACGGCTGTTGCCTGGGCCAGGCAAAGGTCGATTTTTCCGTTGATGTTCGGCCTTGCCTGTTGCGCTTTCGAGATGATCGGCATGGCGGCCTCGCGGTTCGATGTTTCCAGGTTTGGCATGGATATCTTCCGCTGGTCTCCGCGTCAGGCGGATTTGATGATTGTAGCGGGCACGGTAACCTGGAAAATGGCGCCGGCTATCAGGATGGTTTATGACCAGATGCCCGAACCTAAGTGGGTGATCGCCATGGGGGCCTGCGCTGTCAGCGGCGGCACATTCAGGGAATCATATAGTGTTGTACCGGGTATAAACCGTATTCTACCGGTAGATGTATATATACCGGGTTGCCCTCCGCGGCCGGAGGGCCTCATCTATGGTATCACGCAACTGCACGCCAAAATGATCAAAGGGACCATTGACAATCCGAATCTGGCCTTGAAATAAGCATCTGTTAGGATAAGAAGCAAAGTGACCGTCGCAATTAACTGTGAAGAAACCGGGAAGAAACTGCAGGAGACTATTGCTGGCTCGGTGATCTCCGCCGGTAAAGCTGATATTTTAGTTGACGCAAACAAGCTGCTGCAGGTAGCCGGCTACCTGAAAAACACGGCCGGCCTGGATTTTGATTACCTGACGTTTGTAACCGCAGTGGATTTCCTTGACTACATGGAGATCGTCTACAGGCTTGTTTCCCTGAAAAATAACCAGAGTTTGATCTTGAAAACGCGTTGTTTCAACAGGGAGAATCCGGTTGTGCCGTCCGTGGTGCCGGTCTGGCGCGCCGCGTATTACCAGGAGCGGGAGATATTTGACCTGTTCGGCATCAAATTTGACGGGCATCCCGATCTGCGGCGCCTGCTGCTCTGGGAAGGGTTTGTCGGCCATCCCCTGCGGAGGGATTACTTATAATGGCCATCCGGACCGAGCCGTTTTATTTGAATATCGGACCTCAGCACCCGTCCACACACGGTGTTTTCCGCTTACGCGTGACATTGGACGGTGAGGTCGTAGTCGGCCTGGAGCCGATCATCGGTTACCTGCACCGCGGAATTGAAAAACTGGTTGAGACGCGTACTTATACCCAGAATATCCCGTTCACCGACCGGTTGGATTACCTGTCGTCGATGACCAATAACCTGGCTTATTGTATGGCGGTTGAGAAGGTAGGTTCCATCAAGGTGCCTGAAAGGGCAGAGTATCTACGCATTATCTTTTCCGAGATAATGAGAATCTCCAGCCATATGATGGCTGTTGGTTTTTTCTTGAATGATCTGGGAGCGATGATGACCCCGGTACTATACATGTGGCGGGAACGTGAAAAGATCATGGATATGTTTGAGATGGTCTGCGGTCAGCGCCTGCTGTATAACTACATGCGCATCGGCGGTGTCAGCCAGGATTTGCCGGAGGCTTTTATGCCGGCGGTTAAAAAATTCCTGGCGGAGATGCCCAGGTATATTGATGAATATGACCAGTTGCTGGCGCAGAATGAGATATTGCTGGCCCGCAGCAAGGGAGTAGGCATACTGCCCAGGGATACGGCCATTGCTATCGGGGCCAGCGGTCCCGTCTTACGCGCCAGCGGCGTGAAATGGGATATACGCAAGATGGATCCCTATTCCATTTATGACAGGTTTGATTTTGAAGTGCCCACCGGTGATAGCGGGGACTGTTACGACAGGTACTGGGTACGCATGCTGGAGATCAGGCAGAGTGTACGCATCCTTGAGCAGGCCATTGCCCAGATACCTCAAAAGGGCCCGGTTTGCGCGGATATGCCCCAGTTTTTCAGGCCGCCCAAGGGCGAAGCCTACGGTTATGTTGAAGCTCCCAAGGGTAATATAGGTTTCTACGTGGTAAGTGACGGATCGATAGCGCCATACCGTGTACATATTTACCCGCCCACATTGATCAATATCACTGCCCTGCAGGATATGGTAATGGGGTGGAAAGTTGCCGACCTGATAATTATCTTCGGCAGTATCGATGTCGTACTTGGAGAGATAGACCGATGACCTTGCTCGATCAATTTCAATTGCTGCTCAAGGCTGCAAACTGGCCGGACTGGGCAGTGTATCTCACGCCCGCCGTTGTAGGTATCCTGCTCATCATTGTCTTCATCCTTACGGTGGTTATAGTTTTTATCTGGTGGGAGAGGCGTTTGCTCGGCCGCTTCCAGATACGCACCGGCCCCAACCGTTGCGGCCCGGAAGGAATCTTTCAGCCCATTGCCACGGCGATTAAAATCCTTTTAAAAGAAGATATAGTGCCTGAAAAGGCCGACAAGCTTCTGCATTTCATAGCCCCTGTTATAGTTTTTGTGCCCATACTTTTGATATTTGCAGTTATCCCCATCAGCGAAGGCGCCATATTAGTTGACTTAAACGTCGGCATCATTTTCGTGATAGCGATCAGCTCCATCTCGGTAATCGGCATTTTCATGGCCTCCTGGGCATCCAACAATAAATATTCGCTGATAGCAGGTATGCGGGCAATCGCACAGATGGTTAGCTATGAGTTGCCCGTGGTCCTGTCGCTGGTCGGGGTGGCCCTGGTGGCGGGTTCTTTCTCCATGATTAAAATCGTTGAATCACAGACCATACCCTATATTTTATTGCAACCGCTGGGATTCATGATCTTTTTCCTGGGCTGCCTGGCGGAAATGAACCGCTGTCCCTTTGATTTGCTGGAGGCTGATTCGGAGATTGTCGCCGGGTATCATATCGAGTACTCCGGCATGAAATTTGCCATGTTTTACCTGGGAGAATATGGTATAGCGCTGGCCTATGCCGGTGTCATCGCCACCCTGTTTTTGGGCGGTTGGCAGGGACCGCTGCTGCCCCCCCTTATCTGGTTCCTTATCAAGGTATTTATGATATTCAGTGTCATTATCTGGATGCGCGCCACCCTGCCGCGCTTGAGGGTCGACCAATTGATGTCGTTCGCCTGGAAGTTTTTGCTGCCCATGGCTGTCATCAACATGTTGATTATTGCCATAGAGGTACTGGTGGGCACAATGCAGTGGTTGATGATTATATTGAATTTTGGATTTGCTGCTTTATTAATCCTGCTCTGGTCCAGGCTATTCACATTAGGAGGTGGCAGGGTTGAAGCTTGAACACTACGGCATAGGCATTGCCAAAGGCATGGCGCTTACCTTCAGGCACCTCTTCAGGTCGCCTATTACAGTTCAGTATCCCGACGAGAAACGGAACACTGCCAAAAGGATCGGCGGTAACGAGCTCGTGTGGTTTCCCGATAAATGCACGGGTTGCGCCACCTGCGCCAAAAGCTGTCCGCAGGCCAATATAATCATCATTACTCACAGGGGTGAGGAGAGTAAATTGCATTTTCTGCGGGCTGTGTGTTGAATCATGCCCTTATGATGCATTGGCCATGGGGCTGAGCTATGAGTGCGCAAAATACCGCCGGGGTGACCTGGTCATGAATAAGGAGAAACTAACGGTGTCGGCCGATCACCAGCCAAGCGCGTATTTCAGGCCGCAGTTTGATGATAAACTGCCGGAGCAAAGCCTTCTGCTGTATAACAAAAAGGTCGGCGGACAGAAATTGAGCTTTATCCCGCTAAGCAAAAGAAAGAGGGGACCCGGTGCTTGATTTAGTATTTTATATTTTCGCCGCGCTAGCTGTAGTGTCAGCGATAGCCGTCATAGCGGTGCGTGATATATTTAGGGCAGCGCTATGCCTGATACTGCTGTTTATGACGGTGGCCGGTATTTACCTGCTGCTGCATGCTGATTTCCTCGCCATAGTGCAAATATTGATTTACGTCGGGGCAATCTCCATTTGCTTATCGTAGCCATCATGCTTACCCGGGATGCCCGGCAGGGCCAACCCCTGGGCAAATTGAAATACTTGGCCGCTGCCGTGTCTTTTCTGCTGCTCGGGACTATATCGTTTTGTTTACTTAACGTCACGTTTGCCACACCGGATAGCGCCCCTCTGAACGAAACCATAAAACCCCTGGGCAAAGCGTTGTTTGGAGATCCGGGTTATCTATTGACTGTCGAAATCGCCGCAGTGCTACTGCTTTCGGCCATACTGGGTGCGATAGCTGTAATCAGGGAGAAATAATGTTAAGCGTCGGATTGGATCAATTCCTGGTTTTATCGGCGGTGCTTTTCTGTATCGGTTTATTCGGCGTTCTGACTCAGAGGAACGTCATCAAGATAATTATGTGCGTTGAGATAATGCTCAACGCTGTCAATATCACATTAATAGCATTTTCGCGGTATGTTACCCCTGTTATTTTAACCGGCCAGCTATTTGCCATCTTTGTCATGGTGGTCGCCGCCGCCGAGGTGGCTGTAGGTATAGCGATTATCTTTGCGGCCTACCGGAACCGCGAGAGTGTCGATATCGAAAATTTCAATATATTGAAGTGGTAATGTAATGTGGGTTCAAGTTAAAAGCGCGCCAAACCTTATGATAGCCGAGATGTGGAAGGAATTCTTCGAGGGGGAGGGTATCCCCACGCGGCTGCTGCCCGACACAGATAAGTTGGAGATGAAGGAATCAGCGCCCTATAAAATATATGTTTCTCAGGAAAGGTTACATGTCATCGAGGAGGTCTTAAGGAAATTATAATGCCGACACAGGTTCCCTGGCTTATTTTCTTGCTGCCGTTCTTCTCCTTCCTGTTTATCGGGCTGGTACTCAGGCCTTTCCTGAGTAAATATCCCAGGGTCGGCGGCTATCTGACCATAGGAACTGTAGGTATATCCTGCGCACTGTCCCTGTGGGTATTGGGCGCTGTCATCGCGGCGCCTGATCACATGTTGCTGGTTGACGATATACAGTGGGCGGTTGTCGGCAACCTTAATATCCATATCGGTGTTCTGGTAGATGCCCTGACAGCCGTTATGGTTGTGGTCGTAACCTTTGTCAGTTTGATGGTGCAAATATATTCCCAGGGCTATATGAAAGGTGACCCGGGATATCTCAGGTATTACGCTTTCATGTCGCTTTTCACAGCCTGCATGCTGGGGCTGGTGCTGGCAAACAATATCCTCTTCATGTTCGTATTCTGGGAAGGCGTCGGGCTGGGATCTTACCTGCTGATCGGCTTCTGGTTTCATAAGCCTTCCGCGGCGAATGCGGCTAAAAAAGCCTTTATCGTAACCAGGCTGGGGGATTTCGGGTTCCTGGCCGCCATACTGATTTTATATGCCCAGACGGGCACTTTCGATACGGGGACCCTATATAAACTGGTTGCCGCCGGTACCCTGGCGGGGACAACCCTGACCTGGGTAGCTATCGGCATCTTTTCCGGCGCAGCCGGCAAGTCCGCTCAATTTCCGCTGCACGTCTGGTTGCCTGATGCTATGGAAGGCCCTACCCCGGTCAGCGCCCTGATACATGCGGCTACCATGGTCGCCGCGGGTGTGTTCCTGGTGGCAAGATTTTACCCGCTTTTCTCGCACTCTACCGAGGCCATGACCGTGGTGGCCGTAATTGGAGCTTTCACCGCTATATTCGCCGCCAGTATAGGACTGGTGATGAACGATATAAAAAGGGTATTGGCCTATTCCACGATCAGCCAGTTAGGCTTTATGATGCTGGGCCTGGGGGTGGGCAGCGTGGCCATCGGTATATTCCATCTTTTTACACACGCGTTTTTAAAGGCCCTGCTGTTCCTCGGGTCGGGCAGCGTCAACCACGGGACCGGGACCTTTGATATGCGGCTGATGGGCGGGTTAAGAAAAGCCATGCCCTGGACCTATATCACTTTTGTCATCGGCGCGTTGAGCCTGGCCGGTATCTGGCCGCTGGCCGGATTCTGGAGCAAGGATGAGATACTGGTATCGGCATTCACCAATAACCCGGTTTTATTCGGCCTGGCTATTATCACGGTGTTTATGACCGCGTTCTATATGTTCCGTGCCATCTTTATGACCTTTCACGGGGAATACAGGGGTGGCGCCGAGCCTGAACATGGTACACACGGGGATTCTCATTCGCAAGGGCCCCATGAATCGCCCGCCGTGATGGTGGTCCCGCTGGTTGTATTAGCGGTACTAGCGGTATGTATCGGCTGGATCAATGTGACGGGCTTTTTCAGCCAGTTAATGGGATCCGGCGAAGCCGAAGCGGTTTCATTTGTGCAGGGTTTCTTCGGGGTATTGACCCATCCGCTGCCTTTGATTTCGCTGATAGTGGCCCTGCTCGGCATATTACTGGCCTACGCCATGTACTGCGCCAGTGTACGAAAACGTGATCGTAAAAACGATATTATATAACGGTATTTTCAAGTGGATGGCGATGTTCGACTCCAGCGTGGTCGACGGTACCGTGAACGGCGCTGCGCAGGGCACGGCCCTGGCAGGAGGCGCCCTGCGGAAATTGCAGACGGGTCAGACACAGTTATATGTGATCACTATTGCGATCGGCGCGTTTGCCATTGCAATCTGTGTATATTTGTTCAGCTGAGGTAAATGGCTTTGAATCTGAATTTGTTGAGCTGGATCATATTCTTACCGGTCATCGGTATAGTTATCATTGCCCTGTTGCCCAAACCGGGCCAGAAGACGGTAAAATGGATAGCCCTGTCGGCTACACTCGCTTCTTTCCTGGTATCCATCGCCGTCTTCCTGATGTTCAACAGGTCTGAAGCAGCCATCGGGCAGATGCAGTTTGAAGAGAAGTTACTGTGGATCCCGGCTATCAATTCATACTACCATCTGGGTGTCGACGGTTTAAGCCTGCCCCTGGTCATATTGATGACCTTCCTCGGTGTGATATCGGTGCTGGTTTCCTGGAAGGTAGAACTGCGGCCGAAGCAGTTTTTTATCTGGGTTTTGATGCTGGAAAGCAGCATCCTGGGCGTATTTTGCTCACTGGACCTCATCCTGTTTTTCCTTTTCTGGGAACTGGAATTGATACCTATGTTTTTCCTGATCTCGATTTGGGGAAGCGGAAGAAAGGAATACGCGGCATACAAATATTTGATTTATACGCTGGTTGGCAGCGCGTTTATGCTGGCCGGCATACTTAGCGTTTATTTTATTACCCATACTTTTGATATCACGGCACTACGCGGCATCCAGATCGGCACCTCTTTCATCCCGCTTACCGTCCTGTTTTTCCTACTGATGGTGGGCTTTGCCATCAAGCTGCCGGTTTTCCCGCTGCACACCTGGCTGCCGGATGCGCATACCAACGCCCCCACCGCGGCCAGTGTTATCCTGGCAGGTGCGCTGCTAAAGATGGGCGGTTACGGTATGATCCGTTTATGTGTAAGCATGTTGCCGCAAGTAGCCCTGCAGTATGCCCCGGTCATGTGCACACTGGCTGTTATCGGGGTTATCTATGGCGCGGCTGTAACGCTCAGGCAAACAGACCTGAAGCGGCTGATCGCCTACAGCAGTGTCAGCCATATGGGCTACGTGCTGCTGGGCATCTTCGCTCTTAACCAGGTCAGCCTCACCGGCGCCAGCCTTCAGATGTTCAGCCACGGTGTCATAACCGGGTTGCTCTTCGCCATGGTCGGGCTGGTTTATGACAAGACTCATACCAGGGACCTTAATAACCTGAGCGGCCTGGCCCGCCAGATGCCCATTATTGTGGTGGTCTTCAGCATCGCCGGCCTGGCTTCACTTGGCCTGCCCGGCACGGCAGGATTTGTGGCTGAATTCATAACCTTTGCCGGCAGTTTTACCAGTGTGGCCGTAGCCGGGATGAAGATTTTCACGTTGATTGCAGTTATCGGCATCGTGGTTACTTCGGGCTATATCCTCTGGATGCTGCAGCGGGTATTCTATGGCTATCCTTTAGATAAATACAACGGTGTGAAAGATGCCGATGCCGTCGAGATGATCAGCACCTTCGCTGTAGTGGCTGTGATAATGCTGGTGGGCATTTATCCGGCGATTTTAACCAACGTTATCTACATGGGAATTGAACCGATTGCCAAGCTTATCGGGATGTAAATTTATTAGTTTTCTGGACGGTTTAGATACATGATGGATCAAATTCGATATATTGCGCCGGAGATCAGCCTTCTGTGCTTTGCCCTTATCGTCATTGTGCTGGATTTATTTATCAAGCCGAAGAAGGTATTGCCGGTAATCGCGGTTGCCGGTTCGTTTGTGGCTTTGTTAGCCGTCTTAATGCTGTGGGGCGTTCCGGTCACTGATGTTTTCAACAAAATGTTGGCGGTTGACCAATTTGGCCTTTTCTTTAAAGCGCTTATCCTGGTTTCTTTAGTCCTGGTAATCCTTGCTTCGAACCGCTACGTTTTGAAATTTGAGAAGTTCCAGGGTGAATTCTATGCGCTGTTAATGCTGTCCGCAATCGGGCTCATGCTATTAGTGTCGGCCATCAACCTGATCACCATTTATGTTGCTCTGGAACTGAGCAGTATCTCCTTATATGTTCTGGTGAGTTTTCTTAAGGATAAACAGTCAAGTGAAGCAGGTTTAAAATACCTCATCCTGGGCGCTGTTGCCTCCGCGATACTGCTCTATGGCATGGCATTGATATTCGGGACGACGGGCAATACCTGCCTTACCTGTATTGCCGATTACGTGAAGGGAATGCCCGCGGCAAGCCTGGCTGGCTCCCCGGTCCTGCTGATCGGCTTGGTACTGTTGATCAGCGGTTTCGGTTTCAAGATCGCCAGCGTACCGTTCCAGATGTGGGTGCCGGATGTTTACGAAGGAGCGCCCACGCCCATAACTGCGTATCTCTCGGTTGCCAGCAAGGCGGCGGGTTTTGCCGTGATCGCCCGGATATTGTTAACGGCATTCGGGATGCCGGCCTGGCTGCATAACGACTGGGCAATGATTATCGCCGTCCTGGCTGTGCTTACCATGACCGTCGGCAACATCGTTGCCCTGGTTCAGACCAATATCAAGCGGCTCTTCGGTTATTCCAGCATTGCGCAGGCAGGTTACCTGATGGTTGGCTTAGCCGCCATGGGTATGGCTGCGCAGGCCGACAGCACTATCCGCAGCGGGCTGATATTCTTTTTATTCAGCTATACTTTGACCAACCTGGGGGCGTTCATTGCGATAATCGCCATCTCCAACAAAATCAACAGCGATAATATCGACGACTACTCCGGCATGGCCAAGCGCTCGCCGTTGCTGGCCACCGGTTTAACCATATGTCTGGTATCTTTAACCGGGTTGCCGCCCACGGCCGGCCTGATAGCCAAAATATACATTTTCAGCGGAGCCGTCGACCAGGGACTGCTGTGGTTAGTGATAATTGCAGTGATCAACAGCTGTATCTCGGCATTTTATTACTTTAAGGTTGTTAAGGTGATGTGGATGGGAGAACCTGTTAATAACGATGAAGTGACGTCTACCTGGCCTGAATGGTTAGCGCTCGGGTTTTGTTGCCTGGCGGTCGTGGTTATCGGAATAATTCCCGGGGCATTTATGGCTATTACCCAGAACGCAGCTAAAATATTTGGAATTTAATATTCCGATTAATAACTGCCGCATTCCTGCTTAATACTCTCCATTTATCAACGTAGATATTTTTCATTTCAAACGGGCGGCATGCCGGGCAGATTTGACACTATAAAATACCGATGATAGACTGCGGCACTGTGAAAAGAATAGGTATTTTATATCATCCCAAGGTTGAGAAAACGGAGAGATTCGCCCGCGACCTGATGAATTTCCTGCGAAGTAAAGACATTCAGTGCTGGGTGCATTCCTCGTGGGATGAAGGGGCAGCAAAAGATATGCTGGGCGGCAGCGATCTAATCGTCAGTGTGGGTGGTGACGGCACCATACTCAGAGTTGCCAGGATAATATTTCCGCTGGGGATACCTATAGTGGGGATCAATTTTGGCAACCTGGGATTCATGACCGAACTTGAAGCCGGAGAAGCTAAGGATAAACTGGAATTAATTATCAAGGGTGAAGGATGGATAGACGAACGTGCAATGTTGCAGGCGCGGGTGATCTCCTCCGGCCACGTCTTTCATGCTTTAAACGATGTTGTAGTGGGGAGAGGAAAATTTCTCAGGCTGATTAATATCGACGTTTCCCTGGACGGAGACTTTTTCACTACCTATAGAGCGGATGCCGTCATCATATCCACGGCAACGGGCAGTACCGGCTACGTATTGGCGGCCAATGGGCCGGTTATCTACCCGGAATCGCGGGATATAATCTTGAAGGCTGTATGTCCCCATTTAACCACGGATAAAGCCATAGTAGTATCACCTTTGACCAAGATCAGGTTAAAGGTTTTCACCAACCATGATGCTATTGTGAGTATGGACGGGCAGGTGGAGGAGACCTTGCAAGATGGGACCGACATAGAAGTATCGATAACGGAAGTAACGACGAAATTTCTGCGTTTAAGAAATAAAAATAGTTTCTATAGCACACTCACAGCGAAACTGAACAGGAAATCAATATGAAAGTTGAAAAGGCTACTATCAACGATGTAAAGCGGATGCATGAGCTTGTCAATAAATTCGCCGGAAAGGGTGAGATGCTTCCCCGTGCGCTCAGCGAGTTGTACGAGAACCTTCGCGATTATTTTGTCATCCGGGGTAAAGATGGCGAGGTCATAGCCTGCGGGGCCCTGCACATCAGCTGGGCTGACCTGGCCGAGGTCAAAGCCCTGGCCGTTGCCAAAGACAGGCAAAAAAAAGGTATGGGAGCGGCGTTGATTAAAGCCTGCGTGGTTGAAGCGCAATCGCTGGGTATCCCCAGGATGTTTTGCCTCACCTATAAACCCCGCTTCTTTAAGCGGCAGGGCTTCAAAGAGGTGGAGAAAATGGAGTTGCCCAGGAAGATCTGGGCCGAATGCTACAGTTGCCCCAAATTTCCGGACTGTGATGAAGTTGCGCTCGTATTTGACGTGCCCGCGCCATGATTAATAACGAGAAGCTCCTGTCAAGCAAAGAGACATTCAGGGGCCGTGCCGTCAACCTGCGGATTGATACCATCGAGAAGCTGTCGGGCCAGGTTACCACACGTGAAATCGTCGAGCACGCAGACTGCATTGCGGTGGTAGCGGTTGATGATGAAGACAGGATCGTAATGGTGAAACAGTTCCGCAGGCCGGTGAATAAAGTGCTGCTGGAGATCCCCGCCGGCGGAATAGAGGAGGGAGAGGACCCGGAGGATTGTGTAAGGCGTGAATTGCAGGAGGAGACAGGATACTTACCGGCCAAGATAACAAAATTGGGCGGGTTCTTTGCCGCGCCCGGGTATTGCACAGAGTATATGCATATCTTTGTAGCTAAAGATTTAACAGAAAGCCGGTTAATTGCTGAAGATACCGATGAGATAGAAGTTGTGCGGGTTCCTCTGCCTGAAATTATGCAAAAGATCGTTTCGGGTGAGATCTGCGATGCCAAAAGCATAGCGGGCTTACTGAGTTATCTAAGCAGCCGCCGGGATCAACCTGTTTAATCTGATCAGTAGTAGATCAGGCTATTTTTTTAATTGTGCGATAATTGCGTCTGCTACCTGTGAAGTGCCGGCACTGGGCGCATCACGGTCTTTCCGCAGGTCGTAGGTTACGCTCTTACCTTCAGCGATCACATCGGCAATGGCCTTTTCCATTCTATCCGCGGCGTTCGTTTCATCAAGATATCTCAGCATCAAAACCGCCGACAGCATCTGTGCCATCGGGCTGACCTTGTTCATGCCGGTGTATTTGGGCGCGCTGCCGTGTGTCGGTTCAAAAACCGCTATGCTATCTCCAATATTGGCGCCGGGCGCCAATCCCAGCCCTCCCACCAATCCGGCGCACAGGTCGGAGATAATATCGCCGTACAGGTTGGGCAGGACCAGCACATCATACATCTGCGGGCTTCTGACCAGGCGCATGCAAAGGGCATCAACCAGGACCTCTTCATATTCTATCTCAGGATACTCTCTGGCAACTTCCCTGGCCGTGGTCAGAAATAACCCGTCGGTAAACTTCATTATGTTGGCCTTGGTTATGGCGGATACTTTGCTCCGCTTATATTTCCGGGCGTACTCAAAGGCATATTTAACGATGCGCCGCGACCCGTATTCCGATATGGCTTTGATACTGTACCCGGAGCCGGCATTTACCTTACCCTTGAAGTGTTTGGAGATGAAATCGTGAAGCTGCTCGGCTTCCGTTGTCCCGCTGGCAAACTCGATCCCGATGTAAAGGTCCTCGGTATTCTCCCTGACCACCACGATATCAACGTTTTCATAGGGTGTGGTCACCACACCCTTGAAACTCTTACAGGGACGCAGGCAGGCATAAAGGTCAAGTTGTTTACGCAGGGCCACGTTCACGCTGCGGAAACCTGTGCCGATGGGCGTCGTAACCGGGCCTTTTAGAGCTATTTTATTCCGCTTAATTGATTCCAGGGTGATATCCGGGAGAGGCGTACCGTATTTCTCGATGGCCGATTCACCCAACGTACAAATATCCCAATCAAATTTAACACCGGTTGCTTCGAGCACACGTACCGTAGCGGCGGTTATCTCAGGCCCTATGCCGTCGCCAGGTAACAAAGTAACGCGGTAAGTCATCCTATATAACCTCTATGGCGGCAGTCCGCCCTCAAAGTTTAAAGTCCCCGTGCTTGTTAATATAAGGAATTAAGCCACCTTCATTAAGTATGTTCAGCATGGCCTGCGGTATCCTGGTGAAGCGGTACGTCTCTTTCCTGGAAACATTGTTGATTATACCTTCTTCCAACCTGATTTCAAGGATATCGTCCTGGGATATTTTATCCGTATCACAGATCAGCGCCGGCACTCCCTGGTTGATGGCGTTTCTGAAGAAGATCCGCGCGAATGATTTCGCCAGTATGGCGCTGACACCGGCCATTTTTATTACCAGGGGAGCATGCTCGCGGCTGGAACCGAGGCCGAAATTAGATCCGCCCACGATGAAATCACCGGGTCTTACCTGCTTTACAAAATCGGGGTTGGCATCCTCCATCGCGTGTTTGGCCAGCTCGGGCAGGTTACTGCGTAAATGCGCGTATTTGCCCGCTATGATCAGGTCGGTGGAGATATCATCGCCGAACTTAAAAGCCTTACCTTTCAGTGTAGACGCTGCCATCAGAGTATCTCGCTTGGGTCGGTGATCCTTCCCGTGATTGCCGATGCTGCCACCGTGGCGGTGCTGGCAAGGAAAATGAATCCCTCGGGGTTGCCCATGCGCCCTTTGAAATTGCGGTTGGCGGTGGAGATACAGGCT
>JAPLHK010000050.1 GCA_026389715.1 Chloroflexota bacterium | reverse complement strand
ATATGGATTGCTTCACTTCGTTCGCAATGACAGCTCAGCTACTTAATTGCGATGGCCTCGACCTTAAGCTGGAAATTGCCCGGCACTTCTTTAACGGCCACGCAGGTCCTGGCCGGAGGGGCCCCTGGAAAATATCTAGCATAAACCGCGTTCATCCTCTGGAAGTCCGCCATATCCTTCATAAAGATTGTCACCTTAACTATCCTGGCCATGCTGCTTCCCACCGATTCCAGCAGCCTTTTCATATTCTCCAGGATCAGTTCCGTGGCCTTATCGATATCGTCCATGATTATCAGCCCTTTTTCTATATCCATGGGATCCATGCCGGTGATAAAGAGGAATCCTCCGGCCTCAACCATATGGGAATAGGCGCCTGCTTTAATCAGGAAATCAACATCTATGGCCCTCTTTTCCATTTATAGCACCTCCAGTGTATTCATTATACAAATGTTACAGGATATGTTACTATCATGCTATGCCCGAGTACAATCAAACTGAAGAGAAAATCATTGCTGCCGCGCTTAAACTCTTCATGTCACAGGGTATCAAGAAGACCCCCATCGAAGATGTTGCGGCGCGCTGCGGCCTCACCCGCGCCACCATTTACCGCTATTTTCGGGATAAAAAATTCCTGGTGAGATCCAGCATGATGCACATGGTTACCGTGATAAACGAGGCCCTTACAGACCTTGATAAGCACCGGGAATACACTACCGAAAAATCAGCCGACCGGATCAAAGAGGCGGTCACCACCTTGCCCCACGGCGATCTGCCGGCACGCCTCAATGAATTAAAACAGGTTTACCCGGATATCTTCGCCGAATACCAGATAGCGCGCCTGGCCTCCATACGGGACATTTACCGGCGCGTACTTAATACAGCTAAGAAAGAAGGCCTGGTACAGCCATCTGAAGCCGACTGGAACCTGGTGCAGGCCATCCTTTCAGAGGCAACGCTCTATATCGCGGAAAGCCCGCTGGTGCTGTCCCATGGTGCGGCAATCGGTAAGATATACTCAACCATACTGGATATCATGCTCTACGGCATCGTAGGCAGACGCAAGAAATGAGCCCCCCAGGCTGAATACCTGCTAATTTCCGCTGCTTCTCCGTCCATACACCCTGGGCCTTCTTTCCGGCCGGCGCGGTCCCGTGGCAGCCACGACGGGAGCAGGCGCATCGTAGTTAAAGCCTTTCAGCATGCGGCGCTCAATGCGTGTCTTAAGAACAGACTCTATGTCCTTCACCACAGCTGCGTCGGCAGAGGTAACGAAAGTCAGAGCGATACCTTTCTGGTCCACCCGTCCGGTGCGGCCGATGCGGTGTGTGTAAGCGTCGGTATTCTCAGGCATATCGAAATTAATTACATGTGAGATGCTGAGCACATCTAAGCCGCGGGCGGCTATGTCGGTGGCAACCAGTATCTTCACTGAACCGTCGCGGAAATCATCAAGTGTAGCCTGGCGCCGGTTCTGTGCCAGGTCGCCATGCAGGGCGGCGGCCCTGAAGCCATTCCTTTTCAGGTGTGTAGCTACCCGGTCGGCCCTGTGCTTGGTACGCGTAAACACTAATACTGAATCCGTCTCGTAACAGCGTAAAACCTCGGTCAGCAGGCTGGTTTTGAGGTGTTGCTTGACCGGGAAAAGGGAATGGGATACAGTGTCAGCCGGCGCTGAATGCCCTATCTGAATAGTAACCGGGTTGCGCAGGGTTTCATATACCAGTCTGCGTATATCAGCCGGCATGGTGGCCGAAAAAAGCAGTGTCTGGCGCGGCTTGATCAGGCATTTTAATATGCTTTTGATATCGGGCAGAAAACCCATATCGAACATGCGGTCCGCCTCATCTATGACCAATATCTCAAGGTCTGACAGATCGATAGTGCTTTTCCACAAATGGTCGAGCAGGCGTCCCGGGCAGGCCACAACCACCTCTACCCCACTGCGCAGCCTGCGGATTTGCTGGTCCATGCTGACCCCTCCATAAACTGCTATGCTTTTCAATCCTGTCGCCTGGCCTAGGTCGTCAATGGCCTCGCAGGTTTGCTCGGCCAGTTCACGCGTGGGCGAGATAATGGCCGCACCGATACGTCCGCGCGGTAATTTCAGCAGGTGATTAAGAACAGGCAAAACGAACGCGGCGGTTTTGCCTGTGCCGGTCTGCGCAAGGCCGATGATATCGCGTCCCAGCATGATAGGCGGAATAGTCTCCTGCTGGATCGGGGTGGGTATGGTATAGCCAAGGGCCTTAACCCCCGCCATGATACTCGGATGGAGATTAAATTTTTCAAAACTCAATGGATGACCTCACTAATGAATAAATTTAGCCGGGGTTCGGGCCATCCAAGGCTTGAGATAAATCTGGTTTGATTATAAGAAGCTTTCAATAACCTAAACTTGAACTATTAACATAAATTATACACATTGTTGACAAATATGACAATTAAGATAAAATTGAGAACAATCTAAAAACCGAAGCTTCACTCTCCCAGCGTAGCTGTTACCAACACCGGAGGTTTTAATGACGAAAGAAGACGCCATGACAAAGCAGCAGTTGATGAATGAATTAGAACAACTGCGGGATCAGGTCCTTCAATTCAAAAAGCTGGAAAAAGAATTAATGACCACCGAGCAGGTATTAAGGTGCGCGGAAGAGCAGTGGAGACGCCTTTTTGAGGACGCCCAGCATGGAATATTGGTACTGGATGCCGAGACAGGGCAGGTCAAGGAAGCCAACCCGCATTTTTTGGCTATGCTGGGTTATTCCAAAGGTGAGGTAATTGGAAAGAACCTCTTTGACCTTGATTGCTTTATTGACGTAGAAAAAAACAAAGCCGCTTTCAAAGAATTGAAGGTGAAGGGCCATTGTCATCTTGATAACGTACCTCTTGAAACAAGAACCGGTCTCCGTCTTGATATAGAGATAGATTCCAAAGTATGCGCCGTCACTGATAACAAGATCATACACTGCAATTTCCATGATAATACAGAGCGCAACAGCAATGAAAGGGAGATACGTTTAATCGCTACCCACGATTCCTTGACCGGACTGCCCAACCGGATCCTGTTCCTTGACCGCGCGCATATAGCGGTACTGCATGCCCAACGCAGAAAAAAAATGGTTGCCCTGGTTTCATTGGACCTGGATAAATTCAGCTCTGTAAACGAGACGCTGGGCAATGACCTTGGGAATAAATTGTTAAAGGCCGTGGCGGAAAGATTCACCGGCCTGCTGCGTAAAAGCGATACTATAGCCAGAGTGGGAGGCGATGAATTCGCCATGGTACTGCCCGAACTGGAGCATATGGAAGACGTGATTAAGATCGCCGATAAACTCGTTGACGCCTTCAGACAGCAGTTCATGGTTAACGGCCGCAGGGTGATAGTTACCATCAGCGCGGGTGTGGCGGTCTACCCGGCTGACGGCAAAGACCCTGAAACATTGCTCAACTGCGCCGATAAGCTGATGTACAACGTCCGCTCCCAGGGCAGCAACAGCTATAAGATGTCGCAGATGATTACGCCGTAAATAGAGATCACGATATAGCTGATGTCCGCGAACTGTCAGCCGGATGAAAGAGCAGGGGTTTTGCAGCCGTTAAAATGGTATAAAGGCCTGTCCGTGAGAGAATTGCGCATGGAAGCTGGAGCCTTTCTTGTGGAGGGTGCCCGCGCCATCAGCCAGTTAGTCAGCAGCCACCCGGGTGAAGTAAGGGAGATTTTATTCACGACCGAACTGCCAACCCTGTACGAGAAATTCACCAGCCGGCTTGTGACTGAAGGCCAGTTGCGCTCCATCTGTTCCTCCAAGACACCCCAGGGAATTGCCGCGGTTGTACGCATGCCTCACGATATTTATTCTGATAGCCTGCCGGCGGCAACCGGCAGTAAAATCCTGCTCCTCGAAGATATCCAGGACCCGGGCAATGTCGGCACGCTCATACGCACGGCCGTTGCTTTTGGTTTTTCAGGCGTGATACTGACTGTGTGCTGATCCCCTGTCCCCCAAGTGCGTCCAGTCAACTGCCGGCACTGTGCTATCTCTTTGGATAAGACGGACACAGGATTACCTCAAACTCGTAAAAGCCCTTAAAAACGATAGTTATAAGCTTATAGCAGCGGACCTCAAAGGAGAGGAAGATCCCTTAGTCCTGCGGGTAAAGAAACTACTGCTGGCACTCGGCAATGAAGCATCCGGGCTATCGGCAGCGGTGCTACAGGCGGCAGACAGCAGGATAACAATACCCATAGATCGCGATAACGCAGAGTCCCTGAATGTCGCCGCCTGCGGGGCTGTCTGCATGTATCTCAGCTCGGCGAAATTATCGAAGCGGTAGCCTTCTAAT
>JAPLHK010000070.1:3239-48275 GCA_026389715.1 Chloroflexota bacterium | reverse complement strand
TAATCATGCTACCTCCACCTATTTAACAAGTTACTGCAAGCAACCGGATATTAATATAAAACTAAACTTTTTTATTCGGTGTCGAACGCCTAAATCCTTTTACATTTCGGGTTTTTCTGACTCCGCCAGATTTCGTCCTTTTGTATGGCTTAACTGGCACTATTTTCTTACCATCATTCGTTTTAGCCACCTCTAACCCCCATAATATAAGAATACCGATATTGTACCCTCATGCCTGACGGATTGGAAGAGCCTATTTGTAAGAAGGCATGAGGTTTTATTAAGCGCCAATCGGCTAAGCAGCCGTATCGAAGGTTACCTCAAATTGCTTCTGACTGGGGTTTGATAAATAGCTCCGGAAGGATAATATGTCGATTTCAATGCTGGCTGGAAAATTAGGAATCCAGAACTATGCCAGTTCTCCGGTGTTATATAATAAGTGAAGTAAAATGACTTCACAAAGACCAATGACTATTCAGCACACCAACGGATTAAGTGGTTATATTAGTAACTGGCGTCTCACACTGTATCAACTATATCAAAAGTTAAAGGTGCAACCTCCTGGTGACGTGCCACAGGAACTTGTTTCTTTAGTCGATAATATAGATGACTTATCCCTAATACTTTCATATCTGGATGCCAATCTTACAATTCTTGAGGAGACAACAAGTATAGCTGGTCAGCAAATTGATTATGAAGCTTATTCGGAGGCAAGGAGTTTCCTGAAGGTATCTTATCTGCTTGTCCGAAAACTATTCGATGATGTATCGGGGGTAATTAAGTATTTCTACGACAAGAACGAACCAAATTCCGGAGTAACAAAAAGTTTTAGTAGCCTTCTCAATAAAGCTAAAAATGGGAATTTACCCGAAGCCCTTTCCACAATACTCAGACAAACAATTGTGCAATTCCCTAAAATGAAAGATAGGAGGGATGGTTTATTGCACGATTATGAATCACTTCTGATTTCTTTCAAAAAAGATAAGGATGGGGAAACCGTTCTTGGGCATTTCAGTACAAAGGGACATACCAGTAAGCA
The DNA here is from genome assembly GCA_026389715.1 of Chloroflexota bacterium. Lineage (GTDB taxonomy): Bacteria > Chloroflexota > Dehalococcoidia > GIF9 > UBA5629 > CAIMUM01. The sequence goes on along the minus strand of JAPLHK010000070.1, from coordinate 47,236 downwards.
GTACGAGGATATTAGACAATATTTTGGTATTATTCTTTGCGAATATCAGACTCTAATTGATGACTTGCTTGAACATTTTGATACGAAGTTCATGGATTGGTATGGGTTTAAACCACAAAGAAATATGACTATCTATGGAAGTCATGCTGGGATTATGTTGTGGTGGGCATATAAGTATGGTAACTACAGACACAAATATTTACAGGTAGTCGAGAATAACGAAGGGGAGGTGGTTAATGAAAAACAGTGAATCAAAATTTGTATTGTGGAAGGATAAAGAGTGGAGTCAGATTGATGGAGAGCCCTGTCGTGTTGTCTATTTTGGCCCTTTAGGTTCGCGCGTAGACATAGATGGTGAAATCCAAGCTATGGATAAATTTACACCCTATGCAAGTGTTACTATCGAGTGCAAAAAGCTCGGGAAGAACGTAAGAGGATACATAACTCATAAGATAGACTTCGCTAATTTATGGGCGGCTTTCGAAGACAGAAAGGTGAAAGAAAACGAGGAAGTAATAATAATCTGGACCCAAAAACATTACAAAGTTGGCAGTTGGCTTGGGAGAAAATTGTATTCTGCTTTTATGCCTAAGATATGGGTAATGGTCTGTCATAGAGGAGCATTTGAGTTAATGACCAACGGCAATACTTATAATCCAGATTTGACAGGCGAAGCAAGGTGGAAGGCACAGCAACCAATCGTTCAGTGGAAACCAGACGTAATGGAGTGATGTGCCTTTCTTAATTATATTAAGCGGGCTGTAAAGCATGAGCAGAGTTATATAGGTGGCACAATGACTTTCTCGTAGCCTTTTTGCACAAAATTGCACTTGCCTGTATCTGAAATATGCCGACTTTGCATTGTGAGTAGAAATCCTTATCTATCATGCAGCATACGACACCCCTCTATTTGTGTAGATATAGGTGTCTCTTTTTTATGACAGGGTTACATCGGAATGAATCGGTGGGCATCGCTATGGTATCTATAAAATAACCTCTTTTAAGTTGCACGAGAACGGTTTATATGATTAAATTTCAATACCAATATTTAGAGTGATGAGATATGGATAATAACATGTTACTGGGGATAGCTGGGATTATAGCAACCTTAATTATGGGTGCGATCGCAATATGGATGGGCTACAATCATCAACGTAAAACAGAGAGCGCAAAAATAATTAAAGAAAAAGATGCTCATAAAGAGATGGTATCTGCTGTTACCAGACTTTTATCTCAATGCACGACAGATAATATACCGATAAATGTTCTCGAAGACCTTATTAGAAGTAAGTGCCGAGAATACGGTATCAATTTCAATGTCAATAACGAGGTATCTGCAATTCTAGAAGATATAAATGCTAGATTAGTGGAAAGTGAGGTTATTACACCTGATCTTAGAGATAAGCTGTCTACTATGGTTCTTGATTTAGAACGTAAACGTGAACAAGTAGTTCCCAAAATAGAAGATTTATCTGAGAAAATGGAAGAGGTGTCACATCCAATTAATTGGATCACTGTGATATTAGTTGCTCTTAGAACGTTTATTATTTCTTTGGTAGCGGTGTCCATAATTTTATCCCTGCTCGTTCAATTAATGCACGTTACTGTGGATACTAGTTATGCTTTAGCTCCGTTAATAATTGCTGTATTTACAGCATTGTTATCCATATTACCATTTGTATTTCCGAGTATAGATAATAAGAAAAAGAGGGAAGATATTACTAGTGACTATGAGGCATATACGTTTGATAATATAAGAAAAGTTGCTAAAAAACTTAAGGAACCGAAGTTCTCTGCACATCGGGAATACAAAATTATCGTAGGTGATAAGAATTATATCGCTGATTTTGTAATTGAATATAACGGAAAGAAAATACCTGTAGAGGTAAAGAGTGTAGTTCATGTAGATGATATTGGACAGATATCAAACACAATGTCTAGGATGGAAGCCCAAAGAGGTTTGATAATAAGTTATTCAACTGTAGAAGAAAGCATGAAGGGAATGGCAAGATCGAAAAATATTATTGTCATAGACCGAATTTCTTCTGAAGAAATTTTAACCAGAAAACTAATAAATGAGGTTTTAATTTGATCTTTTTTATTCCCTCAGTATAGGCGAGTTATAAAATACCTTATCCTGCCATCCAATCAAATAAATATATGGTTTAGTCTACTATTAGCTACAGTATTTTTGAACGTTATCATTAATTAATCTCCATTAGTTCTCCTAAATCAAATTAGAAACTCTCACTAAAACCAGTTCTCTCAGAATTCAACATAAACATGGCGTAGGTTGGTGCCCCCAAGGGAATTCGAATCCCTGTGCCCAGCTTGAAAGGCTGGTGTCCTAGGCCTCTAGACGATGGGGGCACGGCTTCACGGATAGATGGGGAGGGCTTCCAGCCCGGCTGTCTCAGGAAAACCAAACATTATATTCATATTTTGCACTGCTTGTCCAGCAGCGCCCTTGACCAGGTTATCTATGCAGCTTACCACTACCACCCTGCCCGTCTTCTGATGTATGACGGGGTAAAGTAGGCACAGATTGCTGCCCAAGGTATGCTTGGTCTCGGGGCACTGCTGCATCACCCGTGTGAACGGCTCATCCCGGTAAAAGTCGTAATAAATTTTATCTAACTCTTCCTTGCCGCCGGTCAGCTTGCTGGCTTTAGCCTTGGCATAACAGGTGCTTACGATACCCCGGGTCATGGGTACCACGTGTGGCACGAATGTCACGGAAACCGTCTTCTGCGGATCCAGCGCTTCAAGCTCCTGCGACATCTCCGGCAGATGCCGGTGGCCGCCCAGGCCATAAGGCCGTACGTTATCGCTGGCCTCCGCGAAATGCGTGGGCAGGGTCAGCGTGCGTCCGGCGCCCGAGGTACCCGACTTGCTGTCAACGATCACGTCGGGCTCCACCAGTCCCAATTTAACCAGCGGCGCCAGTCCGAGTATGGCGGAGGTGGGATAGCAGCCCGGGTTGGCCACGAGTTCCGTCTTCTTTATCCTGTCACGGTGCAATTCCGGAAGCCCGTATACCGCTTTCTTGAGCAATTCGGGCGCGGGATGATCAAAGTCGTACCATTGCGGGTACCAGGCAGCTTCTCTCAGCCGGAAATCGGCGCTCATATCCACTACCCGGATACCTTTATTCAGCAAAGGCACTATGCCCTCGGCACTGGCCTTGTGCGCCATGGCTGAAAAGACGATATCCACCCTGCCTTCGAGTTCAGCCGTAATGGTCAGACCGGTGCAGGCCAGGTGGGGAAAAACCTCGCCCAGCTTTTTGCCGGCGGCGCTGCGCCCGGTTACGGAGACCAGTTCCACGTCCGGGTGCTGCCAAAGGATGCGCGCCAGTTCAACACCGGCGTAACCGGTGACATTGATAATTCCAACTCTTATTTTATTCATAGCATTATCCATTCTTTCGGGCGCACCTGAAGGTACGCCCCTACGGTCCATTCTATATTAACCCATGCAGGTGGCATGTGTCATTTATGTAAAGGGCCGACGGCATCCCGAACCGGACCTCGAACAAATTAACCGCGCCGTAGTCCTGGGCAATCTGGCGGTAGTGCCGGTTGTCCATATGCAGCAGATGCAAAATCATAACTACAGTCAGCGCCCGGTGCGATACGATGACAATCGCCTCCTTCTTATGTTTGACTGCCACGGCCTCAATTGCGGCAGCCGTTCTTTCCCTTAATTCGCCGAGACTGTCAGCGAAGGGTAATTTTATCTTCACCCCCGCAGGAGCTTCGGCAAACGAGCAGTCCATAACCAGAGCGTCCTCTGGATCCATGCCTGTCCAGCGCAGCGGCTGAGGGTCATCTAACCCGGGCAACGCATCCGCTTTCAGGCCAAAACCTGCTGCGATTACCTCCGCCATCTCCTCAGCGCCGGGTACGGGAGTGGTATAAACCGCCTTTACCGCGTATTCGGACAGCCTTTCGGCGGCAGCCCGCGCCCATTCAGCCGGCGGCGCATCGAGTCCGGCTCCGTCATCAACCGGGTAGGAGCTATACCGCTCCTGCCCGGTCGGCCCGGTATTGACAATCAGTATTTTCCCCAATTTATTTCAGCTTCTACCTTTCAACTACCATGGCTATGCCCATACCACCACCGATGCACATAGTGGCCAGGCCGTGCCTGAGGTTGCGCCTCTTCATTTCATAGGCCAGGGTCACCAGTACGCGTCCCCCCGTGGCGCCGATGGGATGGCCGAGGGATATGCCGCTGCCGTGGACATTGGTCTTATCCGGGTCGAAGCCCAGTTCCCTCACGCAGCCGAGCGCCTGCGACGCGAATGCTTCATTCAATTCGACAACGTCCATATCTTTCACCGACAGTTTAGCCTTTTCCAGCGCCTTTTTCACGGCGGGCACGACACCCAGTCCCATATAGGCAGGGTCCAGGCCGCCTGAGGCATATGATTTTATCTTTACGATGGGTTCCAGGCCCAGCTCCTTGGCCTTTTGGGCCGACATCAGCAGCACCGCTGCCGCTCCATCGTTTATTCCCGAAGCATTGCCGGCCGTCACCGTCCCGTCCTTTTTGAAAGCCGGCGCCAGCTTGCCCATTTTCTCCATACTTGTATCCATCGGCCTCTCGTCAGTTGCGAATACGACCGGGTCGCCTTTTTTCTGCGGGGTAACTACAGGCACAATCTCCTGCTTGAAGGTGCCATCCTTGATGGCCGCCATAGCCCGCTGGTGGCTCACCAGTCCCAGCTTATCCTGCTCCTCCCTGGTAATACCGTATTTGGCAGCGATGTTTTCCGCAGTCAGGCCCATGTGGTATCCGTAGTAAAGCTCCCACAGTCCGTCGTAGACCATCAGGTCCAGCACCTCGCCCTTCCCGGTCAGATCCATGCGGTATCCCCACCTGGCACGCGTCATGGCATAGGGCGCGTTGCTCATGCTCTCCATGCCGCCCGCGACCACGACTTGCGCGTCTTCCAGCATGATAGACTGGGCGCCCGTGATGATGGCCTTCAGGCCGGAACCGCAAATCTTATTTACGGTAAAACCGGGTGTTTCCTTGGGCAACCCGGCGTAGATCATCGCCTGCCTGCCCGGGTTCTGCCCCTGCGCCGCTTGCAGTACATTCCCCATGATAACCTCGTCCACCTGTATATCTTTGAGGCCGTCGGGCCAGTCATAATACTTCTGCTCGAGTTCGCTCAGCCCTCCACCAGCCAGTGCTTTGGGCCCGTAATCCATAAGTTTCGCACCGGATTTCGGCTTTAGTCCCACCCTTTTCAGGACATCCTTTATCACGATCGCGCCCAGCTTTGCAGCCGTCTGCTCCTTAAGTCCACCCCCAAACGTGCCGATGGCCGTCCTCACCCCGCTAACGATTACAACTTCTGACATTTGATTCTCCTTACTTAAGATTATTTACTCTTTACCAGGCGCCCTGCTACGGTGGCCGCCAGTTCATGTACAAACTCCGTGCTGTATTCCCTGCGGTTGAAGCGCAGCGGTGTTATGGACACCCTGTTACGCTTGAGCGCCCACAGGTCGGTGCCGCTGACATCCGCCATATCGGTTCCCCTGTGCAATATCCAATAGTAATCATGCCTGCCGTCGTTGCCCGTTTCAATTCCGGCCGAATATATCTTCTCACCCAGTTTGGTTACATCAACCCCGGCTATCTCATCCAGCGGCAGGTCGGGCACGTTTAAATTTAAAAGCATTTTGCCCTTTATGCCTTTATTAATAATATACTTGACCACTTCACGCGCTACCTTTGCGCCGGTAGCGAACCTGGGGCCGGTAAAGGCATTCATCGATACCGCAATCGAAGGGATAGAGTAGAAGAAACCCTGCAGCGCCGCTCCCACTGTACCGGATAAAAATACATCATAGCCGCAGTTGGGGCCCTGGTTAATGCCGGAGACAAGCAGGTCAATGCCATCTTTCATGACCACTTTGACCGCCATGATGACACTGTCGGCCGGCGTGCCCTCAACAGAATAAGTGTCGATGCCGTGTATCTTCTCGTGTATCTTCGTCAGCCGTATAGGATGATGAAAGCTTATGGAAGTCCCGACGCCGCTCTGCTCGCGATCGGGAGCGACCACGGTCACATCGCCGACCTCCTTCAGCTTGCCTACCAGCGTCCAGAGTCCGTCGGCGTTTACGCCGTCATCGTTGGTAACTAAGATTTTCAATATATCACCCCGGAAAAACCTTATAATTTTATCACACACAGGCTAGGCAATAAATATGGCTGCCGTTGCTTGTCGGTTCCCACACGGGGTGTTATAATCATCCCCAAATTCGAAGTATCCGCCTCAATTGCAAGTTCAACTAAGAAACATCGTGAATTTTAGAGTAATCCCGCCAAGGAGGTCATGATGGAACCCAGGATAGGTGTTTATGTCTGTCATTGCGGCAGCAACATCGCCGGAACAGTGGATGTGGAGAAGGTTGCCGAGTTCGCCAGAAGCCTACCGTCCGTAGTAGTTTCGCGTGATTATAAATTCATGTGCTCCGACCCCGGGCAGGATCTGATCAAGAACGATATTAAAGAATTGGGCGTCAATCGTGTTGTCGTTGCATCATGCTCACCCCAGATGCACGAGCCCACTTTCCGCAGGGCAGCACAGGACGGCGGACTGAATCCCTACTACTTCGAGATGGCCAATATACGCGAGCATTGCTCCTGGGTCACCGAGTCCCGCAAGGAAGCAACGGAGAAAGCCATGGCCCTGGTAAGGGCCGCGGTGCGCCGCGTCTATTACCACCAGCCGCTCGAGGACAAGCAGGTCCCGGTTCACCCGGATACCCTGATCGTCGGCGGCGGCATTGCCGGCATACAGGCGGCGCTGGAGATCGCCAACAGCGGGCACAAGGTCTACCTGGTAGAAAAAGAACCCAGCATCGGCGGGCACATGATGCAGTTGGATAAAACCTTCCCCACGCTCGACTGCTCGGCCTGCATACTGACGCCCAAGATGAGCCTGGTGGGGGCCCACCCCTCGATCGAACTGATGACCTACAGCGAGGTAGATTACGTTTCAGGGTACGTGGGCAACTTCAGGGTCAAGATAAGGAAAAAGGCCCGCTACGTGGATGCCGCGAAATGCAACGGCTGCGGGACCTGTATGACCAAATGCCCGGTAAAAGTCGACAGTGAGTTCGATGAGAAACTGTCCAAGCGCAAGGCCATTTACACACCCTTCGCCCAGGCTGTACCCAACGTGACCGTCATCGATAAGGAGCACTGCACCTACTTCCTCAAGGGTAAATGCCGCGCCTGTGAAAAATTCTGCGAGCGCAATGCCGTTGACTTCCAGCAGGAAGACGAAGTCCTTGATATAGAGGTCGGCAATATCATCCTGACCACCGGATACCAGGCCTTCGACCCCACGCCCATCAAGGAATACGGCTACGGCCGCCTGGACAACGTGATAACCAGCCTGGAATTCGAGCGCATGGTAAACTCGGCGGGGCCGACATCAGGCCATGTACTGCTCAAGAACGGCCAGGAGCCCAAGAGTGTAGCGCTCATCCACTGCGTAGGCAGCCGCGATGAAAAATACCACGCCTATTGCTCGCGTGTCTGCTGCATGTATGCCATGAAATTCGCCCACCTGCTCAAGGAACACGTGCAGGGCACCCAGGTGTACGAGTTCTATATCGATATCCGCAGCTTCGGCAAGGGTTACGAGGAATTCTACAATCGTGTGCAAAAGGAAGGGACGGTGTTTTTCCGCGGCAGGCCGGGCGAGGTTACCGATGTGGCCCAGACGCCGGCGGAAAAAGGCAAGCTCATCGTTCAATTTGAGGATACGCTGGTCGGCAAGCAGCGCAGGCTGCCGGTGGAGATGGTAGTGCTCTGCAGCGGCCTGGAAGCCAACAAGGACGCGCAGGACATCGCGCACACCTTTAATATCTCGCTGGGCAAAGAGCGGTTCTTCACGGAGAAACACCCCAAGCTCGACCCGGTGGCGACCATGACCGATGGCATTTTCATCGCCGGCTGCTGCCAGGGTCCCAAGGACATCCCCGATACCGTTGCCCAGGCCTCCGCGGCAGCGGCGCGCGTGCTGGCGCTGATCATTAAGGGCAAGGTAGAGATCGAGGCCGACACCGCTTTTATAGATGAGGAGAAATGCTCCGGCTGCAGGGTCTGCAACCTGCTCTGCCCGTACAGCGCCATATCCTACATTGAGAAGGATAAGGTATCACGGATCAACGAAGCCCTCTGCAAGGGCTGCGGCACCTGTGTGGCGGGCTGCCCCAGCAGCGCGATTATACACAGGCATTTTACCGATGAGCAGATCAATGCCGAACTCGAGGGCATATTATTATAGCCTTTGTGTAAAGGAGTGAAGGGGACATGGAAACTAAGCTGAAACCCTCTTTCTTGGACGAAGTCGCCTCTATCCCGGCCTGCGGCAAAATCAATGAGTGCGTGCAGTGCGGCGTCTGCAGCGGTTCCTGCACCACGGCCGCCCACTGGGAGCACCCGCCCCGCAAGATAATCGCGATGGTGCGCGCCGGGATGAAAGATGAGGTGCTCAACAGCAGTTCTATCTGGTACTGCGTTTCCTGCTACCTTTGCACCGCGCGCTGCCCGCGTGATATCAAGCCGGCCAATATAATGCATGCTTTGGAGGCCATCGCCCTCAAGGAAAATTACAGGCCACCCACCAAAACCACAACTATGTACCGCTCCTTCGCCCGTTCAATTGAGCAGAACGGCCGGATTTACGAATTCGGCTTTATGCTCGAATATTTCCTCAAGACCAATCCCTTTGCCGCGCTAAAAATGCTGCCCATGGCCTTCAGCCTGCTGACGCACAAGCGTATGCCGCTGCTGCCCAAGGCGGTAAAAGGCCGGCATCAGCTCAACCAGATGTTCCATAACATAACCACGGGAGGTTCAAGGTGAGATATTACGCTTATTACCCCGGTTGTTCTATGGAAGCCACCGGCGCGCCGGTGGAGAAGGCCATTAAAGCAATTGCCAAACCCCTGGATATCGAACTCATGGAGCTTGAGGACTGGACCTGCTGCGGGTCATCGCCGTTCAGCGGCGTGGACAAGGTCAAGGCTATGGCCATTACCGCGCGCGTATTGGCGCAGGCCGAGAAAACAGGCCTCGACCTGGTGACGCCCTGCAGTTCCTGCTACACGATACTGCATGAAGCCAACGAGCTTATGAAGGATGACCATAAGCTGGCCTGGCAGGTGCACGAAGCGCTGACCTCGGTCGGCCTGAACTATAACGGTACGGTGAAGGTCCGGCATATCGTCGAGGTCATTTACAACGATGTCGGGGTCGAGGCGCTGGCCGCGAAAGTGAAACGCCCAATGACCGGGCTCAAGGTAGCCTGCTATCATGGATGCCAGCAGGTGCGCCCTGAGTACGGCTATGACGACCGTGAATACCCTGATTGGTTAGCCCGGATCGCTGCGGCGCTGGGGGCGGAACCCGTCAACTTTCCTCTCAAGGCCAAATGTTGCGGAAGCTCTCTGGTCATCTCCGAAACCGATATGGCCCTGGAGCTTATCCACAAGCTGCTTGAGAACGCCGCGGACAACGGCGCGCAGGCCATCGTCTCCACTACCTGTCCGCTCTGCCACACGGCATTAGACGCCTATCAATCAGCGGTCAACGGCAAATATAAGTCACACTTCAACCTGCCGGTGCTGGCCGTACCTCAAATCATCGCCGTAGCCCTGGGGCTTGATTTCAAGCAGGCTGCGCTGGACGGTAACGTAATTTCACCGCGCAAACTGCTGAGCCCTTACTTAAACAGCAAGATCGCTGCCCAGGCGCCGGCGCAGAAAGCTGCCGCGGGATGAAAAGGCTGGTCCTGGGCATCGGCAACCCCATCATCGGCGATGACGGCGTAGGTTTTCGCGTCATCGAAGCCCTCGAGGCCGATCCACCTGCCGGGGAGGTTGCGCTGACTGCCAGCGATGTCTCCGGTTTCGCCATCCTCGATTTCATTATGGATTACGATGAAGTTGTAATAGTTGACGCCATACAGACGGTCAACGGCAGGGCCGGCGATATCTACCGCCTGGCCCTCGACGATTTCCGGGTCACCAAGCATACCCCCTCAACGCACGACGTAGACCTGCCGACCGCGCTCGAGATCGGCAAAATATTAAATATGAAGCTGCCCGGCAAGATCAGCATCGTGGCCATCGAGATACCCGATGCCTATGAATTCAGCAACGATCTGACACCCCCCGTGCAGGCCGCCGTCCCGCTTGCCGCTCAGATGGTAAAAGAGATATTGGCCGAGAGCCGGGATTAATTACCGCCACGCTATTCACTGATAGTGCGCTACAATACAAAATATTGTATGCGTCTTATGTAATTTGTATAATAGTTCCCTAATTTCTTTAAAATGAGCTTACGATGACAGCCAGGATAATCAGCGGACTTGAGATAGCCGCGGAGATACGCAACGAGCTGAAGAAACGTGTAGCCCGTTTGCATTCAGCGGGCAAGACGCCTTTCCTCGGTGTGGTGCTGGTAGGTGACGACCCGGGCTCACTTTCTTACGTTAAATCCAAGGAAAAAGGCGCGGTGGAGATAGGAATCACCGAAAACACCATACGCCTGCCGGCGGATACGTCCGAGTCAAAGGTGATCGAGATAGTCGAAGAGCTCAATCGCAACCCGCAGGTGGACGGCATACTCGTTCAAACCCCTCTTCCTGGCCATATAGATACCGAGAAGGTGCTCTATTACATATCCCCGGAAAAAGATGTCGACGGCTTTCACCCGGTGAATCTGGGCAAGCTTTTGCGCGGGCAACCCTGCTTCCTGCCCTGCACCCCTCACGGCATACAGCAGATGCTGGTGCGCTGCGGCTATGACCCTGCCGGCAAACACGTCGTGATCTGCGGCCGTAGCAACCTGGTGGGCAAGCCGCTGGCGGCCATACTTTTGCAGAAAGCGGAGGGCGCCAACGCGACTGTAACAGTAGTGCACACAGGAACCAGTCACATCGCCAATTTCACGCGGCAGGCGGACATACTGGTGGCGGCGATGGGCAGTCCGCTCTGCATAACCGCCGATATGGTTAAAGAAGGGGCGGTGGTCATCGATGTGGGCGTGAACCGCGTTGAGGATAAAAGCAGGGAAAAGGGTTACCGGCTGGTTGGCGATGTCGATTTCGATGCCGTAAAGGAAAAGGCCGCGGCTATCACCCCTGTCCCCGGCGGCGTCGGCCCGATGACCGTCACCATGCTGCTGCAAAACACCATCGAGTCCGCCGAGCGCCGCGCAGGTATAATATAAAGATGCGGAGACATTACTGATGCCATATAACCCCCTGGTAATGAGCGACTGGCAAATAGCGGAAGAAGCGGAGAAAAATATGCCGCAGCCTTCCGACTGGCCGGCAAAGTTACACTTAGAGAAGGATGAGGTGATACCCTACGGTAAGGTGGCCAGGCTGGATTACTTAAAGATTATGAAGCGCCTGAACGACAAGCCGGACGGCAAATACGTGCAGGTTACCGGCATCACACCCACTCCCCTGGGCGAGGGTAAAAGCACCACCACCTGCGGCCTGCTGGAAGGCCTGGGCAGGCGCGGTTTTAACGTCGGCGGGTGCATCAGGCAGCCCTCCGGTGGACCGACCATGAACATCAAGGGGACGGCGGCCGGGGGCGGCAACGCGCTGCTTATCCCCATGACCGAGTTTTCCATGGGCCTCACGGGAGACATCAATGACATCACCAATGCCCATAATTTGGCCATGGTGGCCGTCACGGCGCGCATGCAGCACGAGCGAAATTACGATGACCGGAAGCTCGACATGCTATCCGGCATGAAGAGGCTGGATATCGACCCCACGCGCATTGAGATGGGCTGGGTGATGGATTTCTGCGCACAGAGCCTGCGCAATATAATCATCGGCATCGGCAGCAAGATGGACGGCTATACCATGCAGTCCAAGTTCCAGATCGCCGTCAGCTCGGAACTGATGGCCCTGCTGGCCATCGTCAAGGACCTGGCCGACCTGCGCCACCGCATGGACCGTATCACCGTGGCCTACAACAAGCATGGGGACCCCATAACGACCGGCGACCTGCAGGTAGGCGGCGCCATGACGGCACTGATGAGGAACACCATCAATCCCACGCTATGCTGCACCGCTGAATACCAGCCGCTGATGGTGCACACCGGCCCCTTCGCCAATATCGCTTTGGGGCAGTCATCGATCATCGCCGACCGTATCGGGCTCAAGATGTTCGACTACCATATCACCGAGAGCGGCTTCGCGGCCGACATTGGCTTCGAGAAATTCTGCAACGTGAAATGCCGGCTCAGCGACCTCAGGCCGAACGCCTCGGTGCTGGTCGCCACCGTCCGTGCGCTCAAAATGCACGGGGGCGGGCCGGCTATCGTGGCCGGGTTGCGCGTGCCGGATGAATATACCAGGGAAGACCTGGGACTGCTGGAGAAAGGCCTTCCCAACATGCTGCACCATATCAAGATTATCACTGAAGCCGGGGTCAAGCCGGTGGTCTGCATCAACGTCTTTCATACCGATACCAAGTCCGAGATAGCCATGGTAAAAAGGGCGGCCGAGCAGGCCGGGGCCCATTGCGCCGTATCCCGCCACTGGGAATTCGGAGGTGAAGGCGCGCTGGAGCTGGCCGACGTGGTACAGGATGCCTGCAAGGAAGATAACGAGTTTAAATTCCTTTACCCCCAGGAGATGAAGCTACGGGACAGAGTTGAAGTTATTGCACGTGAGGTTTATGGCGCCGATGGCGTATCCTGGTCAACCACGGCTGAAAATAAAGCTAAATCGCTGGAAGCCGACGCCGAATACGACGACTATGCCACAATCATGGTTAAGACACCACTCAGCCTCAGCCATGACCCAGCGCGCAAGGGTGTGCCTAAAGGCTGGATACTGCCGGTACGCGACATCATGGTGTATTCAGGCGCCAGGTTCTTATGCCTCTTCGCAGGGGACGTGAACCTGATGCCGGGCACGGGATCCAACCCGGCTTTCCGCAGGATAGATATCGACCCCCTGACCGGCAAGGTGCACGGCATATTTTAAGCTCCGCACCGGCTCCCCAAAAACGTCATTACGAGGAGCCCGCAGGCGACGAAGTAATCCCCGGGCATCACGGCATTAACGGGCAGATTGCCACGGCCGCTGCGGCGGCCTCGCAATGACGAGGGGATTTGATTTAACATGAAACTATCCGACTTTGACTATGACCTGCCTCCTGAGTTGATCGCCCAGCATCCCCTGGAACCCCGCGACCATTCCCGCCTGATGGTAATAGACCGCCAAGGGCAAGATCTCAGGAAGCGATACAAACGCCGAGATACTGCTGCTCAAACAACTGGCGCCTGGTACTTGGGAAACCCTGGTGCGGCCGGGGCGCAGGCTGCCCGCCGGATCTTCTGTCACACTGTCCCGGACGGATAAAGATAATAGTATCGAGATGACCGCCCGTGTCATCGAAAGGCGGGAAGGCGGAACCAGGGTGGTGGAGTTTTCAGATGCTGCCATGCTCGACAGGTTGGGCGAGATGCCGCTACCGCCGTATATCAAGGCTAAGCTCGGGGACAGGGAACGCTACCAGACGGTTTACGCCGAAATAAAAGGCAGCGCCGCCGCTCCAACGGCGGGATTGCACTTTACGCCGGAGTTACTGGATAAAGTGAGGGCTAAAGGGGCCAACCTGGCTTTTATAACGCTGCATATTGGCCTCGATACCTTCCAACCGGTGCGCGCCGAAGATCCCAGCCACCATCAGATACACAGCGAGTACGGCTGCATCAGCACAGAAACGGCCAGGCTACTGAATAAAACCAAACAAACAGGCAAACGGATTATCGCTGTCGGCACAACCTCGGTGCGGCTTGTAGAAGCCGCTTCATCCGGCGGGCAGGTTAAGCCTTTTGACGGACAGGCCGGGCTCTTTATCCTCCCCGGCTACGAATTCAGATCGGTTGACGTAGTGATAACCAACTTTCACCTGCCAAGATCCACGTTATTGATGATGATTTCAGCCTTTGCAGGGCGTGAATTCATCCTGGACTGTTACAGGCGAGCGATAGCCGGGGGTTACCGCTTTTACAGCTTTGGCGATGCTATGCTGATCCTATAAGAACACCGTCAATGACACCTATTTCAGAGCTGTCTCTATTATCTCGGACAACTCCAGTACCTTCACCTGGTCACTAACCTTGAGGTCCATGAGACCATCCTCCATCATGGTGACACAATAGGGACAGCAGACACAGATCGTGTCGGGTTGCCTTTTGAGCGCCTCCTTTACACGTTCCAGGTTGACGCGGTTACCTGCACTTTCTTCCATCCACATACGGCCACCACCGGCTCCGCAACAGAACGACCTTTCAAATGCGCGTTCCATTTCCAGGGGGGAATGACCGGTTGCCAATTCAATTAACTCTCTCGGCGTTTTATAAATTGAATTGTACCTGCCCAGGTAACATGAATCATGAAAGACAACTTTGCCCAACTCTGCCTTGTTTTTGAAAGCCAGCTTCCCCGATTCAACCAGCTGCAGGGCAAGTTCTGTATAATGCAGCACTTCCAACTCGCCGCCGAATTGCCTGTAGTCGTTTTTCAAAGTGTTGTAGCAGTGCGGACACTGCGTAATCACTTTCCTGACCCCCATGTCCTTGAATGCCTTAACGTTCTGCTTCGCCATCTGGGCAAATACGAATTCGTTTCCCAGGCGCCGCAGGCTGTCCCCGCAGCATTGCTCGTCTTTGCCCAGTGCGCCCCATGATACCCCACCTTTATCAAGTATCCTGGTTATAGCCAGCGTATTGCGTTTATTCCTGGTATCAAATGCGCCTGCACAGCCGACGAAAAACAAGAATTCCGTCTTATCCTTTTCGAACAGCGGGGCAACCGTTTCTGAAGTCCACCTGCCTCTCTCGGCGGGGATAATCCCCCACGGGTTGCTGCGGTTCTCCATATTATCAAAAAGCGTTAAAAGCTCCTCGGGAAATTTAGCCTTCATCTCCACCTGGTGCCTGCGCATATAGACTATCTTGGGTACGTGTTCGATAAATACCGGGCATACTTCCATACAGGCGCCGCAGGTAGTGCAGGCCCACAGGACATCGTCGGCTATGCTGCCTTCCTTAAGGCCGCCGATCAACGGTAAATCCGGGGCCCTCCCGCTTTTCAGCAACTTGCCGTTGTGTAACAAGTTCATTTTAATATCGTGAATCAGGAGACGCGGATTAAGCGCTTTGCCCGTTAGGGTAGCCGGACAATTGTCGCTACACCTGCCGCACTCAGTACAGGACATGGAATCAAACAGGTCCTTCCAGCGGAACTGGTCTACCTGCCCCACACCGTAGCTATTGCCCTTCTTGAATTCCTCCGGCAACTGGGTATTGATCTTCTCAATACTGCGGAAAAAGCAATTGGGTATGGCCGTAAGGATGTGCATATGCTTGCTGTAAGGCAGGTAATCCAGGAAAAGCAAAAGGGTGACAGCATGTATCCAGAAGAATACCGTTACCATGGCAACAAGCATATTAACAGGCGCCCCGGCCAGTATGAAGCTGCCTACAAAATTTGAAACAGGCATGAAAGCCGCGGCGCCCTCACTACCCAGTGCGATCTCGCTGCCATGCATGCCAAAGAAGGCGAGCATGAGCGTGGCCACAAGGCCAAGAATCACGAAGGCATCAACGGACCGGGCATCGATATACTCAGGGGGGTAAAACCAGCGGCGGCTCAGCGCGATGACCACAGCCAGCAGCGCGACGAAAGAGACGATATCGAAAACCAATGCCAGCGCAAAGTACAGGCCCTCCGGCAGGTGGGACAAGGAAATATAGCCGGGAAAAAGGCCATGCAAAAGAAACTCGGTATTCGCAATCAACAGGATTAAGAAACACCAGAAGAAAACAGAATGGTTTAAACCAAAGGGGTAACTGCGCGTGACAACCCGCTTCTGGCCGAAGGCATATAGCAGCATATTGGCGAAACGCCGGCTGAAATTGCTGAAGCGGTCATCCGGCTTACCCAGCAGGACGAGGCTGAATCTCAAATAGCAGCTCCACAGGAAAAACACTGCAGCTACAGCAAATAATGTCGTAAAAAAAGGAATTTGGGCCGACATTTAAATTTCCTCCCTTAACAACGGCTCATTGTTCCTTGCTGCCGGCTCTCAAGGCTTTAATTTGCCTTGTGAGAGAATATCCGAATTCTGCATTCCCACCAGGTGCTGTATAGCGCCGCTTATTCCACACGCAACATATATCTTCGGGCGCACCGTCTTGCCCGTTTGCCCGACCTGGTGTTCCGAGGGCATCCAGCCCGCGTCAACGGCGCTGCGGGAACAGGCCACCACGCCACCCAGTTCATCAGCCAATTCCTTAAGCAGTCGAAAATTATCGGCTGACTGCAAGCCCCGGCCCCCTGAAATAATATAGTCGGCAGCCGTTATGTCCACTTCGCCGCTTTGTTTCCTTTCAATTATCTCGATGACCTTGGTGGCGATCTCCTCCTCATACATGTCCAGCTTCTCATTGACGATCTCGCCCTGTCGCGAAGTATCTCTTTCATGCATATGCATAGTATGCGGCCGCACGGTTGCCATCTGGGGCCAGGACCTCTCCGTGGTTATGGTAGCCATGATATTACCGCCAAAGGCGGGCCGCGTCTGCATCAGGAGCCGCCTTTCGTTATCTACGGCTAAACCGGTGCAATCAGCCGTCAGGCCGGTATTAAGTTCCGTGGCCACTGCACCTGCCAGGTCCCGCCCAACCCCCGTGGCGCCGATAAGCATGATCTCCGGCTTATATTTTTTAGATAGATAGCAAAGCGCCTTAAAATAAGGCTCTGTCCGGTAGTAACGAAAAATAGGGTCATCCATTAAATAGGCTTTATCGGCCCCATAGGTAAAGGCTAAGTGGCAGAGTTGCTCCACCTTTTCACCGATCACTATGGCACACAACTCCACATCAAGTTGTTTTGCCAGAACGCTTCCTACGCTCAGCAGCTCCCATGAAACCGGCGCTGCTTCTTCATTGATTTGTTCCACAAAAACCCATACGCCACGATATTCATCGTGACCGCGGGGTTTTTCCAGTGCTTCAGGCTCCTCCTCATGCAGCAGGGTTTCCTGCTGATCCCTGGCAATCTGCTCAAGAATCTTTTCCTGTTCAGAAGTGAAATATATCTCCAGCGCCTGGGACGGGCATATCGTGATACATTTCTTGCAGCCGGTACACAGGCTTATATCTATGACAGGTTCTCCCTGCTCCGTCATGGTTACCACATGTTTGGGACAGATGCTCTGGCAGCGCGCGCCGCACAGGATACATTTACCTTCGATAAGCCTGGCAACGCCCAGCGGCTTTCGAATTTTTTTCTTTTCGTTCATGTAACTCCCTGCTGCCAGGTCTAATCGATATTATTGCAACGATAACAGGTTTTTACTTACCAGCTTATCTATAAGCATACGCGCAGCATCATCAGGATTGCTGATCTCGTCGCCACCGAGTATTTGTCCCATCGCCCTATCTGGGGAAAATATCCTCTTAACCGCTGTTGCCGAACCTTTTAAGCCTACGGTGTTTTCATTGAGCCGCATAATTTTATTGTCCCAGGTTTTAATGACGGCCTCCTGGGACATCATTCGCATCGGCACGGTCGGATACCTTGGCCGGTTTATTTCGCGCAATACAGCAATCATGGCAGGCAAAGACGACTCTAATATTTCGTAGCGTCCTTCGAATTTGCAGCGCACGGTAATCCTTCTGCTTTGAATATCGATATTTTCAATCCTGTCCACAGACGTTAGTTGTGTATATTTAAGCCTGGTGGCGATGCCGGGGCCCACCTGAGCTGTATCACCGTCAATCGTCTGTTTTCCGCAGATAACCATGGCTATTTCCTCATGCACTGACAGCCTTTTGATTGCCTCCGATAGCAGCATACTGGTGGCCAGGGTATCAGCGCCCCCAAAAGCGCGGTCGCTTAACAGGATCACGTCATCGGCGCCCAAGGCCAGTGCCCTGCGCAGTGTCATTTCGGCGCTGGGCGGACCCATGGATATTGCCACGACCTTGAACCCGTATTCATCCTTAAGGCGCAGACTCTCTTCCAGCGCATGCGCGTCGAAGGGATTAATAATGGAAGGTACTCCTTCACGGATTAATGTGCCGGTCACGGCGTCAATCTTAACCTGTGTTGTATCAGGGACCTGTTTAATACATGTAATTATCAGCATATTTGCATTTCCAGTTATTATAAGGCGATAAATATTTCAGTTTTCAGAGACGCGTTTTAATATGCTAAACGTCAGTTGGCCATTCTGTCAAATGCGCTCTGCCCGGCGATACCGTATTGACAAGTGTGTCCGGCAATCCTTAGAATTTCGACATTGAACGAAAATAAGATGAGCGTTTTCAATAGAATCCTGTGTGCAGTCCTTATTTCGGCCATAATACTATGCACGGGTTTTATCATTTATCTGTCGGTAACGCCTTCATCGAACGATAAATTTACTGAATTCTACATTTTGAATGAAAATGGTAAAGCTTCAGATTATCCCTTTGATGTTAAAGCCGGCCAACCGGTTACCGTGGTGCTGGGGGTAATCAATCATGAATACCGGCTGGTTAACTATAAGATACAAATCAAGCAAAACGGTGATATAATCAAAACTGTGGTTGTCGGCCCTTTGCAGGATAAACAAAAATGGGAAGAAAAAGTCGATTTCACGATTGAGGGAACCGGCAAATCGCAAGCGGAGTTTTATCTTTTCACGGATAAAAGTGAGCAGCCTCATATCAAAGACCCACTAATTTTGAAGCTGAATATCGGGGATTTATAGGACACAGATAGATGTGCGGGATAATTGGTTACTGCAGTAAAAACGGCAAAGCTTCCGCGGTTATCTTCGAGGACCTCAAACGCATGGAATACCGCGGTTACGACTCATCCGGCATTGCCATGATCTCAGCCGGCAAACTGATAATCCGCAAAGGCATCGGCAAATTGGATGAGGTCAATCGGCGGTATAAGCTGGATAAAATACCCGGGCAGGTGGGCATCGGCCACACACGCTGGGCAACGCATGGCGGAGTTACCAAACCCAACACACATCCCCATACAGACTGCACCGGGCAAATAGCAGTAATACACAATGGCATCATAGATAATTACCAGGAACTGCGCAGAGACCTGATAAAACGCGGGCACCACTTTGCATCCGAAACCGACACAGAGGTCATCCCGCACAAAATAGAGGATGAGCTGAAAAAAGGCCATTCGCTGGAAGAAGCGGTTATGACGATAGCACCCAGGCTGGAGGGTTCCTATGCATTCCTGGCCATTTCCACCAAGGAGCCCGGCAAAATAGTCGGCACTCGTAAAGGCAGTCCCCTTATTGTCGGAATGGGCAATCATCAAGCATTCGCAGCCAGTGACTCGCTTGCACTGGCCGGCCAGATTAACCAGCTTTTTATGCTCGGGGAAGGAGATGTAGCAGTACTGACTGCAGATAAAGCTGTTTTCTACGATTCCACCGGCAGGGAAATACATATAAAAGCTTCCAAGCCTGATGCGGTTTGGAGCGAAAACGACAAGGGTGGATATGATTATTTCATGCTCAAGGAGATCATGGAACAGCCGAAGTCCCTGGTTGCCGCCGCGTTACAGGATAAAGAGTTATTTACCTCGGTCGCGCTGGATATTTTGCGTGCCGGGCAGGTCATCGTCACCGCCTGCGGTTCGTCACGTTACTCAGCCCTGGTAGGACGCTATCTTTTCTCCAGCGTGGGCAAGAAATTTTGCGAAGTTGTCATGGCTTCCGAATTTCAATATTTCGCCGATTCTGTCAGTAAAAATACCCTGGTACTGGCCATCTCCCAGAGCGGCGAAACACTCGATGTTATCGAAGGGGTTGAACTGGCCCGCAAGGCAGGGGCGAAGATAGTCTCAATCATTAACAGGCCGCAGTCGTCGCTGGGAGAGCTGAGCCACAATGTTTTGTACCTGAACTGCGGCCCTGAGATCGGGGTAGCGGCCACCAAGTCTTTCCTGAACCAGTTGGCTATTTTCTACCTGCTGTCCTTTTCCATGGTTCATTCATTCGATATGGCAGTGGACAGTATACGCAAGGTAAGCCGCCAGGTTTCCAGGACAATAGACTGGAATAAGGATGAATTAGCCAGGATAACAGAAGAGTATTATATGAAAAACGACTTCTATTATATCGCCCGCGGCATCAATTTCGCCATAGCTTCGGAGGGAGCCCTGAAGCTCAAGGAGATATCTTATATACATGCCGAGGGCATGCCCGCAGGCGAATTAAAGCACGGCACATTGTCCCTTATCGAAAAGGGTACCCCGGTACTGGTCATCTGTCCGGGAGATTATACCTATAAGGAAACCCTCGGCAATGCCATAGAAGCCAAGTCACGCGGAGCAAAGATCATCGCTGTTTCCGATGTCGATAATGAAATTTACGATCATTGGATTCGGCTTCCTAAAGTACATGAGCTCCTTTACCCAATATTGGCCACGTTGCGGCTCCAGTTACTTGCCTATAAC
The DNA here is from genome assembly GCA_026389715.1 of Chloroflexota bacterium. Taxonomy (GTDB): domain Bacteria; phylum Chloroflexota; class Dehalococcoidia; order GIF9; family UBA5629; genus CAIMUM01. Next base: position 26,673 of record JAPLHK010000070.1, on the reverse strand, counting down.
ATGGCCATTAAGCGCGGGCACAACCCCGATATGCCGCGCAACCTGGCCAAATCGGTCACCGTCAAGTAGCCAGCATGAAAATCGTTGCTGTTATCCCATGCCTTAACGAAGAACGTTTCATCAGCGATGTAGTCTTCAAGACGCTAAAACACGTAGACAGGGTCATCGTGATCGACGATGGCTCAAAAGATTCCACTGCCCGTCTCGCCCGGGATGCAGGCGCCGAGGTTATCAGTCATACTTTCAGCCAGGGCGCGGGCGCGGCCACACGGACAGGCTTCGAAGCCGCTCTCAGGGCCGGCGCCTCTATTATCGTAACGTTAGACGGTGACGGGCAACACAACCCGGATGAGATACCTCTGCTATTATCCCCGATCATACAACAGCAAGCTGACCTGGTAATCGGTTCCCGCTTTCTCACGAAGGCAAAGGTATCCTTATACCGCAAATTCGGAATAGATGCAATTACATTCCTGTATAATGCCGGGCACATAGTTAAAATAAATGATGCGCAAAGCGGTTTCCGCGCTTATAGCAGGAAAGCTGTAGAACGTATAAAGATTACTGACACGGGATTTGGTTTTAGCATAGAAACGCTGGTACAGGTTCGCAAGTATGGTCTTACTATTTGCGAGGTGCCTATCACATGCATTTACCACGATTCCGGCTCAACACAGCACCCGGTAATACACGGCCTTAGTATAGTCTGGGCTGTGATATGGCTCCGCCTGATTTATGAAGTATTTCAGCGCAAGTAGACGATGAAAGCTATAAAGCTATAGCAGTATAATATAGATCAGTATGAATACCCTTAATAACAGGAAAATCGTTGTCACGGGTGGGGCCGGCTTTTTCGGTTCATACGTTGTCAGGAAACTAAAGGACCGGGGTTGCCATGATATCTTTGTCGTGCGGAGCCGGGATTATAATCTGGTTGATAATCATGCGGTTAAAGCTCTATATCGTGATGTCAAACCAGATATAGTTATCCATCTTGCCGGGCTGGTAGGTGGCATAGGAGCCAATCAGGCAAACCCGGGATCTTTTTTTTATGACAACCTGATGATGGGTGTTCAGATGATGGAGCAGGCCCGCCAGGCGGGTGTTGAGAAATTTGTGGCCTTGGGTACGATCTGTGCTTACCCCAAATTTACGCCCGTTCCTTTTAAAGAAGAATCTCTTTGGAACGGGTATCCTGAAGAAACAAATGCGCCCTACGGGCTTGCAAAGAAAATGCTCCTCGTACAGGCTCAGGCCTACCGTCAGCAATATGGTTTTAATGCCGTATACCTGCTTCCCGTTAATTTATATGGGCCTGGCGACAATTTCGATCCTGCATCGTCACATGTTATCCCTGCTCTGATTAAGAAATTTGTCGATGCAATCAAACAAAATGAGAGAGAGGTTATTATCTGGGGAACCGGTTCACCGACCAGGGAATTCCTCTATGTTGAAGATGCGGCCGACGGTGTTGTCCTCGCTGCCGAAAAATACAATAAGAGTGATCCCGTTAATTTAGGCTCTGGTTTTGAGATCTCAATTAAAGACCTTGCATTTATGATAGCGAAATTACTGAAATTCAAAGGAGCGGTAATATTCGACCCGTCAAAACCAGACGGACAGCCCAGGCGCCGCCTGGATACGTCCCGGGCAGAGATCGAATTTGGCTTCAAAGCCACCACGGGCTTTGAGGAAGGCCTTCACCATACGATTAAATGGTATGTATCTAATAGAGACAAGATTGAATAGCTGCATAAAGTTGAAAATCACTCGATCCTATTTTGGGCAAATTAAATGAAAATCCTGGCAGTAGTATCCACAATCGACCTGAAAAATAAGCTCGGCTGCACGCCGGCCTGGTGGCAGCTGCTTAAGGCGCTTTACGAGACCGGACATGAGGTCATTGTGGTACCCTATTTAGGTAACCCGGTGGAAAGCCTGTGGTGGCGGACTTACCAAAACCCCTGTGAACGGGAAAGCCTGATTTACAATGCCTACCTTAATAGCAAGAAAAAGGCCGGAAGATCACCGAGCGAGAAGACATTCCTGACATCGGTTGCTGATCAGCTTATTCAGAATTATGTCAGGCCAAAGTGGCAGCAGTTCCTCTGTGATGTAATTGCTAAAGAGAAGGATATCTCACTGCTCCTTTTCATGAGCATACCTATCAACCATTTCACCGGAATACCATCGAGTATTAAAAAACGATCGGGTTTAACAGTGGCCTTCTACGATGGAGATATGCCCACAATTTTGCCAAAATACACTATCAGCCGGGGGTTCAAATTCAACTACTATGAAAAGGCAGACCTTTCCGAGTACGATGCCTTTTTCAGTAATTCTAAAGGCAGCATCCCCGATATTGAACAGTTGGGAGCCAGGAACGTATATCCACTGTACTATGGTATTGATGCGGACCTCGCTTCTCCGATGGAGACCGAACAGGACATAGATATCTCCTTTTTCGGCTATGGCAGCGACTTCCGTGAAGAGTGGATGGAGAAGCTCATAACTATCCCCAGCCGTGAAATGACGGGGATTAAATTCGCGGTTGCGGGCGGCGGTTTCAATATCGACCTGGGTAAAGCGGAGGTAATGGGCGACCTGTCATACAGTCAGTGGAGGTATTTCGCCTGCCGCAGTAAAATAAATCTGAATATAACCCGCTGGTCACATACCAGTGTCTATGCTTCTTCCACCTCGCGTCCTTTTGAACTGGCATCATTCGGCAGTTGTATTGTATCCCAACCTTATAATGGCATTCAAGAGTGGTTCGAACCGGGCAAAGAACTTATTATAGCCAACAGCAGCCAGGAGGCTATTAACATCTACAAAACACTATTGAGCTTGCCCGACAAGCGGCGTGCGCTGGCAGAACAAGCCAGGATGAGGGTATTGAAAGAGCATACCTACAAACACCGGGCAAACCAGTTAATCGAAGTAATTTCGAAACTTAAAGCTGGTTAGTATGCAGCCGTTTTCTTCGCTGGCAATGCTTCATGTACCACCTAATGATTGGCCGGTAAAGAGGCTTATCGCTATTTCAGCCGTTATTCTTGCAATTGCAATTTTGCTTGAAGCCTGTTCTCTTGCCGGTTTACAAATACCAGTTATTACCCAGCTGGTGGGCTATATCCTTATTACGTTTGTTCCCGGCCTTTTAATGCTCAGGATCTTGCGATTGCACAACACAGGGTTCATCGAGTGTATAGGTTACTCTGTCGGACTAAGCCTGGCTTTAGCTATGGCTATCATGGCAGCTATTAATTTCATTCTTCCCTCCACAGGTATAGTACACCCGCTTTCACAACTGCCGGTCTTTATTACATTTGCAATCATGATTACCGCCCTTGGCATTCCCGCATATATTCGCGATAAAGATTTCAGTTATTTACCCTGCAATGATCGACAACAGTTCTACTGGCCGCCTGTTTTATTCTTGCTATTGCTTCTTCTATTGACCATCCTTGCTGCAAAGATCGCTGACACATACAATGAAAACGCTCTGCTTATCATTTGTCTCGTTGTTATTGCGGTCGTATTTATACTGGCGGCATTTGGCAAATTTATCCGCTCCTCACAATACCCTTTCTTCATTTTTACCGCCAGCCTGTGCCTTCTTTACCAGACCACGCTTATGACCCCATACTTGATAGGGTCGGATATTTACACCGAATACTTTATCTACAACCTTGTTGCACGTAACGGGATATGGGACCCCGGGCTCATGAGTATCGTCAATTCATGCTTAAGCATTACGATGCTGGCACCCTTATATTCATTATTGATGAATATAGACGGGGTCTGGGTTTTCAAAGCAGTTTACCCGTTGATATACGCGCTTGTACCGGTGATTCTGTTTCATATAATTCGGCTTCAAGTTGGGTCAAGAATCGCCTTGCTCTCTGTCTTTTTTTTCGTGGTAGTACCCACATTTTCACTTGAAATGATCTCGCTTTGCCGCCAGCAAGTGGCGGAGCTTTTCCTCGTCCTGGTAATACTGCTATTGGTTGAAAGACGACTATCTATTTTACCCAAGGTTTTACTGCTAATTATCTTCGCTGCAGGCATCATCGTTTCCCATTATGGAATTGGTACGATCGGCTTAATTTATATGGTACTCTTAACACCTCTGGTACTCACTATAGTCAGTGGGTGGTTTCGCAGGATTTGGGCATGGCTCAGTGGTGACGCACCAGGGTTGCCCACAATCTCTCTCGCGCTTCCCATCCGGATAATGGCGATATTTGTCGCTTTTTTCATCGGATCAGGACTTTACTGGTTTTTCATCACGTCATCCGGCATCAACTTTACCAGGCTTCTCGATTTTGTAGGACAGCATAGCCGTGATATAGCTGCGGGCATTTTTCAGATACACCCTGCAAATAATAGCGCAGCCGCATTAACTGACTTTTCAATCCGCGATGGCCTTATCCGCACAGCGCTGGGTTTAGATTTCTTAACGGTTTCACTACAGGGACAAATCTTCAGAATTTTGCAGTATGCTACACAACTGCTTCTGGTATTAGGTATCCTCCGGTTTATCTTTAGACCAGGTGGTTATAAGTTCGTTCCGGAATTCCTGGCTCTCTCTTTAAGCAGTATTATGCTACTTGCCGCCTGCATAATATTGCCCGGGTTCGCCGAACGGTTTAATACTACACGCATGTATCATCTGGCTCTCTTAACACTTTCACCATTCATGGTCATCGGATGTCAGGCTGTAGCGCAGCTTGCAATTTCTATCAGGAACGTTATCAAGAGGCACCGGGTTGACATAGAAGGCATGCAGTCCATACTATTGGAACGCTCCACCTCATTTATCGCAGTCATTGTGCTTGTTCCATATTTCATTTTCTGCTCAGGCCTTGTTTTCGAGTTAACCGGGCAGAAGGTCACCGACAGGATAGATACACCTTATTCTAACGCCCTGAGCCGTTACAGGCTTGATCTGACAGGTTCCTTTTCAGCGAGGGACGGGGCTGCAGCCCATTGGCTATCTACCCAAACTACTGATAGCAGCAGCTTATTCACTGACCACCATGCCGGACTCATTCTCCAATTCAACTCCGTACCTGGCCGGCGCCTAACACTGGAACCGTCAACAGTATCGCTTCCCTCCAACTCCTATATATTCTTAACCGCCTGGAATACGTCGAGCATGGCATTGACTTATGCAACAGCCCCTGGTTTAAGAACGTATATAAATTTAAACGAAATACCATTATTTAATGAATTCAGAGACAACATGTATAGGATATACTGCGACGGTGGTGCCCAAGTATTCTTGGTAGAGAATAAATATTGATTCTCCGCAGGTGATTGGATTGAGAATAGCCTTAATATCCACTACTCTCTACAATTTCCAGGGAGCCGATAGGGTCATGTGGCAACTGGCTGACCAATTGGCTAAAAAAGGCGATTTGGTAACCCTGTTCTCATTCAAGGGCAACATGCTGCCGCCGACGGATGTTGATTCAGTAACAATGGGCATGCCCGCTGGTTTTTTAGCGGAACGTATTTTCAGGCTTACCTTCCCCCTCAATATATTCGCCTGGCTTAAATACGCCCGTATACTGAAGGAATTCGACATGGTTTACACGGGCCCGTACCCGGCCAGTTGGCTGGCATACATTGCCAAACTATTGTACAACAGGGAATATACTTACTACTTCTTCCATTTCAATCTTCCCGGTTTTATACCGGGATTCTTTGCCCGCTCTTATAGCAGGATGCACGTTTTCCTGGAAAAATGGACACTCAAACGGGCAAACAAGGTAATGACCATAAGTGAGTTTTCAAAAAGATCCCTGGCCAATGTGTTCAACAAAGATATCGAGGTTGTCTATTGCACCGTCGATTGCTATAAATTCAAGCCCGGCCTTAACCGCACAATAATCAGGAATAAATACGACCTCGGGGAGCAGCCTGTAATACTTTGTGTCGGGCAACTTATACCGTCCAAAGGCATGCATCTTTTGATTGAAGCATTCAAAAGGGTTAAAGCTGATTTCCCCGATGCCCAACTTATCATTGTAGGCAAGGCGGTCTTCCCCGGTTATCTAAAGAAGCTGCGTGATATGGCAGGCGATTCAGTTATATTTGCTCAGGATGTTCCCGCACATGAGTTGCCCTATTATTATTCAGCTTGCGACATATATGCAACTGCCACTTTGTGGGAGGGATTCAATATACCGCTTATAGAAGCCCAGGCCTGTGGCAAGCCGGTTGTTGCTTTCGATATAGGTCCTCACCCTGAGGTCATAGATAATGGCGTAACCGGCATCCTGGTTCCGGCAAGTGCTATTGCGGAATTTTCATCCGCAATCATTAAGCTCCTCAAAAAGAAGGACTTAGCAGTTAGTCTTGGCAAACACGGTTCCATCGTTGTCAGACAACACTTCTGTTTGAATACCGCACCCGATACATCTAAATTCACAATTGATGACTGATAGAAGTAAATATAGACTACGTAACGCGCCTGTACATCATCAGGGTACTTTTCAATCCCACTAACTCAACCCTTCCTCCTGATTGCCCAGTCATCCTTAGATTTCCCAATATTCTTCCCTGTCACTTTCCCAATAAAGGGGTAGATAGACCCGAAAATGGGACGTAGCCAGTCGATTAATACATATGCATAATATACCCTACTATACACAGAAAAAATGCTTCCCCCGTGCCGCCGGCTGATAATGCGGATTTCTCGAAACTGTTTTTTACGCCTCTCCCATGAACCAGTAGTGAGGCTACCTTTGTGTACACGATAACTACTGAGCACTTTATTAATTCGATATATTGGAAACACCTTCCCTGCTCTTATCAATAAATCAAGATCACCTGCCCAAGAGTCGAACAACCCTATTTTCTCGAAAAGCTCCCTACTATAAAATGTTGATGGTCCGGCTGGGAATTGGTTACCATTAATCGTATCTTTTAGATTAAAATGCTTGGTTCGAAACCGGTCAATTATTTCTCCTTTTTCGTCAATTAAGTTACTGTCCCCAAATACGAGATGCGCACTCGGATTTTCCCTGAAGAATTCCACGACCGCTTCAATAGCACCAGGTTCATATACATCATCAGAACCTATATTCCCCAAAATCACCCCTTCCGCCATTGTTACTCCCTTGTTCATTGCATCACTCCACCCATCGTCATTTTCCGAGATAAATTGTATTCTCTTCGGGTATTTGTTACTGTAGCTCGATAATACGTCTACTGTGCCATCTTTTGAACCACCATCAATGAATAAATGCTCGATATGAGGATAGCTCTGATTCAAAACGCTCTCAATGCACGTCTCCAGATACCTAACTCCGTTCAATACCACCGTTATAATAGTGACCATCGGTCTGTCTTGTAAACCCATCTCACTATAAGTTCTTTCGTCTAGGGACAGGTCGTTATCCATTCAAAATCCTTTCTACTTATCCTTAAAATTCTCTTCAGGGGCATAATGACCTTTCCCCGTAAAACAGCAGCACCTTGTTGTTACTGTCTCTGACATTGATATCCGTTCTCGTATCGTAAAGGCGCATTATACCCCTAAACTGGATTTATGCAATGGTTGATGCATTTGTCGATCGTTTCGGAAAAAGGTAATTTTGATTAGTCATCCAATTCAACATAATANTAATTTATACCTAATTACTAATTATTCTTGTTTTTATATCAAAATAGGGATTCTTGCCCTTTAAATGGCACAGTTCATAATACTTCGATTGAACTATAAATCTGTAAATACTTAATAGAATACAGAAAATTAGACCGCGGGCACCCCAACGAATGAACCTGGACCCAATAAAATAGTTGACCACAAAGTCCCTGAATGGTAAGAATATTATATTGTACAACCTGGCACCATGGGAATGTTGCTCATATAGCATCGTCGCATCAATATCCGAATATAAATTAAGCCCTCTTATAGTATGGGAAATATTTGGTTGAGCATAATGCAACATATAGCCCGACAGATGGCCTATTTTACCGTTTACCTGGTTTTGCTCATGTACACGGCCAACCCAATTCGATTTTGATTTTCTATATAACCAAATGTGCTCTTCAGGCCACATGAATTTGCCATATATATTATTTATTCTACGAATGTAATAAGCATCATATCTCGTACTCTGTACGGCGTTTCTGATTTCTGTAACCAATTCTGTTGTTACAACTTGATCAGCATCAATACTAAAAATCCAATCATTGTTCGCCATTGATGAAGCGTAGTTCCTTTTATTGGCAAAGCTATCATCCCAATCATACTGATATATTTTATCTGTATATCTCCGGCAGATTTCCAATGTCTTGTCCGTACTATTTTGATCAACAATAATGATCTCGTCGACAAGTTCTTTAACACTTTCAAGACATTGGCCAATAAGATTTTCTTCATCCTTTACGATGATACACACCGATATATTACTCATCGCCATGAAATACCGTCGCCTCCGTCAATAACAGATTAAATTCCGACTCAATACACCAAACCCTTTTTTGAACAATTCAATATAATTATTAAATATGAACGTATTCAATTTGAGGAAAAAATCAATGTTTTTATCGGCTTTAACAAAATACAGTGGTTTCTCTTCTAAGGTTTTGGATAAACACAGAAGTCCATATTTGGCTGCAATTCGATGAATCTTGCCAGCGTATTTGATATTTTGTCTTAGATGCGAAGGATAATCATCGTTTACGCAGCTAAATGATTCGGTCAACAATAAACAGCCCTTCGGTTTCAATGACTTTGAAAAATGTTCCAAAATAATTAGCGGGTCTGCAATATGTTCCAAAACATCAATACAAATGATAGCGTCGTAATAATGTACTGGCAGTTCATTCAGATCATGGCACATTTTGATATCGTCCGCACAGCCCTGACGACTAAATCTCCATAACGCAAAATCTGAAGTAAGCCCTTTTAGATCACAATAATCTACTCGAAATCCCCTATTATAGAGTTTAATACAGTCGTCCCCAATACCAGCTCCGAAATCCAAGACCTTAATGCACTTTTTTTCCTCAAGTTTATCTATTATCACGTCAGTCCATTTTCTTCTCGCATACGTGGCATTCCAAACAGAAAGATTATAAATATATGCGTCAGTTTTCTTGTAAAACTCTTCTATTTCACTAGCGCTAATTGGATTTGCGTTATTCCAGCATTCGGCAACATATGAGTCCAGATGAAAAAGTTCCTTCTCCAGTTTCTCTAATACTTTTTCTTCGTCTATGCCAAAAAACAAAGTGAGCTCTTTAAGAAGTTTGCCAATTTTCGTTTCAGTCATGAGATTCCATTCTGAATAATCCTTTCACTAACTCTATGTCGCTCTTATCAATGCCTTTAACTAATATTAAAATGATAAAGTATACCAGTGCAGAAGTCGAAATCAGCAACATAATATTCAACACACTGAAATAGGTCACGTATAAGCCCATTATAAACAGTGCGGCGCAGACCTTCAAAACCAATAATAAATTACTCTTGTTTAACAGGTTAAATCCTGATTTTTCGCATATTATTATGAGAAATAGGAAGGATAGCAAATATGTTGCAAAATTTGCTATGCAAGTACCTATATAATCATACAGGGGTATTAATGATAAGTTTATTATTAGGCTGACACAGGCCGCGCCTATACATTGAATGGTGACCATGAATTGTTTACCGATAGAATTTAGAAGAACGACAGATACCAAAGAACAAAATATAAAAAACTCTGGCCAAATTAAGATCTGTAATGGTAATACTGACGCCTGGTAATTTGTCCCAAATACGACAGTAATGATCCTGTCAGCCAGTAAAGTAATACCCGTAGCAATTGGTAACCCCGCTATAACCATATATTTAAAAGCTCTGTTAAAGGATGACTTCAAATAATCTGAATTCTCGCTGTGAAGACGAGCCATCAGCGGAAATATAGCACCAACTATAGATAAGGGAATAACATTAAAAACCATGACTATTTTGTTTGCGGCATTGTAATATCCTACGGACTGTTCTCCTTTAATAAACGAAAGAAGCATAGTATCGAACCACATATACACGCCAACGAAAATGGCAGATAAACCGAAAGGTATAGATTCTTTGAGCAAATATATCCATATATCTCTTTCCACTCTCAGATTATTAAACAGTCGAAAAGAGCACTTTCTATGTAGAATGCGCCCCGAAAGAAGTGCGCTTAATATTACAGGTATTTGTATTAATCCCTGGAATTCCATCTTTTCCACCGCTTGAAACAGTGAAAAGTAAATTTGAGCAAAATTCATTAACACAGCAGATAACGCAATCAGGATTATTGCATGAATAACTTCGGCAGTATATCCGGTTAGAAATGCAGTAAGTATAATCAGGCCAAAGATGCAGATCATCATGATAAGTTTTATCGTCGCTGCATTACTCATATACGTGATAGCTTTATCAAAATCTCTTGATATATCTCGCGTTAATACCGTGGTTAATCCCAGATCACCAAACCCCACAAAAAAATTCGAGAATGCGATTGCCAAAGTTATTACTCCGAAATTTTTTGGACCTAAATAACGCCCCATATACATCAGGCAAAAGAAAGAAATCACCATCGCCGCAATTTGCGCAATAAACAGAACAAACGTATTTTTAAAGACTGTTCGCGTATTACTCAAACGTACCTCGCGATATACATCTATTCGACCTTCTTCGATCGGCAACCGTAAAGCAACTGCCGCATAGAATATCTGTTGTTTTCTATTCTACAGACAAACAATTATTTGACCTGGAACCCATATAATCTTTTATCGCCATGCTCCAGTCTCTCATATCCGCGATTCCAAGTAATCTAACCCGTTTGTCAGCAAATTCAATTTAACTTCTATACAAATGTTGTACCTGCTTGTGCGATTATTTGCCACCAGGTGAATTTGATAGAATATTGCTTGGTTTTTCTCCCCCTATTTCCAATCCCCACCAATATTAAAATGAAAAGCTGAGCATACGGATCCCATATACCTACCAGATCTTTGTGCCCGCCGTTCCAATCGCCAGTAACCGGCACATCGGTCGGATATCCGAATGGCCTTACCCGTACCAATTTTCCATCTCCGTTTTTATCGAGATAATACTTCCATCCTCTTGCCAAAAGCCAGTCCGGGTTTTCTTCTCCGTTCTATTCGACCGTCAGCGGGATTGCATCTTTCTGATACTCGAATATCTTGATATCTGATTGAGATTTCGATCCTGCGGAAATCTTTTCACTTGAACCGTAAATAAGCGTATATCCCTTCAATTCATCTAAAGGCACCGGGCTTTTATAAGGATCCTGCCCGGCGATAAAATAATTCTTGCCTTTATTATCAAGTATGAAACTCTGTGCTTCACCGTACGAATTAAATGTTTTGGTCTCGGTTATCTCTCTATACCTGCGCCCATCCTGCGCTGTTACTTCGCCATATTTAATAACATCCACAGTTTCCGGGACTACAGCTTTCCCATCGAAGTTATACAACCTGGCTACCATGCTGCGGTAATATTCGGGGTAAAACAGGATGGTGGGCACGTACTGGTTATTCTGCTTCTGTAAAAATACATCATAGAAATCCGAATAATTTAAATTGCTTAAAGTAGCCAGCGCATGAAATTTACCATCATAAGCAGCTATCTCGTTGTCAACGATCACATAGCGCGTCCCCAGGTTATTGATCACCCAGGCGGCCGTCGTTTCATCCTGCGCGGTAAAGTACCTGGCTTCCTCATGGTTGCCATCGCCCGGTGTTGACCTAGGTGTACGGTGGCCGATCCTGGCCGTCCAGTATCCATAATCCCACCATGCCAATATGCCGTACGCGCTCGCCGGATATTCAAAGCCGCCCTTTTCACCAGGCAGTTTATACAGGCCATAATATGTTTCCGGGTTTCCGAAAGGCTCAGGGGTATTAGTACGCAACCAATCTTCAGCTTCGCACCAGGCATTAGACGGGGCGAATAACGGCCGGGTTGCGAGGTCTACGGCAGGTTTTTCTCCGCTGGGCAGCGGGCCGATGTTGGGATAATAGACAAACACCGCAATGGCAGTAAGTAAAAGAGTAACCGCTCCCATATTTGTTTTGACTTTGGTTTTTACCTGTTGGGCTGCCCTTTTCTTGCTTTTGGCCGAAGTTACCTTATTCGTAACCGCCACAGGCATGGGCTCACTTTTCTTAATCAGCAGGCTCAGCGGGAGCCAGCAAAGATAACCTGTCAATAAGGCCACGTTAACCGCATAGTAATATGCGAAGCGCCTAATGGCAAGGGCGGCAAGAAGTGTAATCACGCTCGAGACCAGAAGCATCACCTTATCAGGCTGTCCGCTCTTGATCGCCTGATAAAATAAAATCCCTATCGCTACCAGGCTTAAGAAGAAGGCCAGCATATAATTGCCCACAGCAACCATGATAGTAAAATTGCCCTGCTGGATGAGCAACGGCTGCATTTCCATTACAGTCGTCCCGGTAGGCCAGCTAAAAATGTTTAGCAGATTGGCAATCATCGATTGCGCGACGGATGGAATCGTAATGGACAGGATTACATAGCTGATTATCCCCAGGCCCGCTATCAGGACCGGATATAACGATGGCCGGGCCTTTCGAGTATTCAACCATCTCGATAAAAGCGGCAGCAGAACTGATACGGCTAACCCGATCAGCAGTGATGCCAGGGTAAGAGCATTCTTCGTCCAGGGAAGGCCGATTATTAACCCCACGCCGTAGACGCTCACACCCAGCACTCCAAGATAATCGACTGACCGGCCTCTTAAATGTTCGATAACAGCCTGTACTACGATGAAAACGATAAGTACCAGGGCAAACATCAGTGCGCCGGACCAGGTCAGTATATAAAGTCCGAGAAATACCCCTGCCAATATGCCGACGGTAAGAGTCTGGCCGATACCACGCCACCCATCCTTCAACATATCTACCAGGGTTTTACTTTGATTCTTTCTTATGCCCAGGAATATAAACAACATCATGCCGGTGGAAAATAATACTTCAGCTATATGGTGATCCGTGTATCCCAGCAATGACCGGTTCAAGAACTCACCCGGTAAAATCGCCAGCAAGCCTGCGGCCAATAAACCCAGCCATTTACTGCCGAGCAGCTTCCCTATAAAAAATACGGCCAGCACGGTTAGCACAGCCAGAAACGGCGGTATATACACGGCTATAACGTCCACCATATGCTGGTCAGCTCTGCCCAGGCTCAACAGCCAGATAATGGCGCCCATGAAATAAGCGAAGAAATTCGGCGCGTATCCAGTCATCCACCCGCCAGGATATTGCAAATAGGGGTCGAATTGTGTCAACTGTGGGAAGTGCTTCATCAGGTTATCCACAAGGCGCATGTAATAATAGGCATCCACGCCCGTCATCTTGACCCAATCCCCGACGAATACCTGGTTATAGGGCAGTACTATCCTTAACCACAGCGCCACCAGGATGATCACCAGCAGAAGTAATACAACAACAGCCCACGACGGTATTTTCTTCATCGATACGTACCCAACGCGGTAGATTATAGTCTTTGGTTTCCTGCTATAGCAAGAATTTTGTGAATGGGGCTTTTGACTTTAATCGGTCAACCTTATATCCTTTAGGCCAACTGAATATTTTATGCAAGGCGCCCTGGGGTGACCCCGGGCTTAAACGGAACGCAAACCGGTGAGATACCGGTACAGTCCCGCCTACTGTGAAAGTCAGAACGCCACCTTGCTGAAATAAGCTGCCTCCGCGGAGTAAGGGGGTGGGATTTGTTATTTATTAATGATCCCCCTGCTCCTCTGAGCAGGGGTTTTTATTTGGAAAACAACGATTTCTAATATCAATTTGGCAGGAAACTATGGCGACAGCACAGGCAAATAGTTTATTAAATTCCTGGATAAAGCTGTATAGGACCAAGCAACGCAGCGCTGTCCTCTCACTCTGCGGCGCGGGCCTGGCCCTGGCGGTGATCGCAGTGTTTTCCCTGACGGTGGGCAGCACTGCAATACCGCTACAGGATATGCTGGGGATGATTACCGGTGTAATTACTCACCAGCCCTCAGCCAGCGCATACGATGCAAGCCTGTACACGATACTTTTTACCATCCGTTTACCGCGCATTTTTATGGCTGGACTGGTGGGCTGTGCGCTGGCTATGGCCGGGGCGGCTTACCAGGGTATGTTCCGTAACCCCCTGGCCGACCCCTACCTGACAGGCATATCCCAGGGCGCTGCGCTGGGCGCCGTCGCCGGATTCCTGCTGCCCGCTTCGCTGCCGGTCGCGCTGATACCCGTACTGGGATTCCTGGGGGCGGTAATCAGCGTTATCGTGGTATTTTTCATCGCCAGGACGGGCAAAACCGTGCCGGTCACGACGCTGATATTGGGCGGCGTGGCCGTCGGAGCGTTTTTAGCTTCCTTTACCTCATATTTATTAATAGTCTCCGGGGACAAGCTGCACGGGATCATATTCTGGCTGCTGGGGACTTTCTCGCTGGCCGACTGGTCACGGGTCGCCATCATAGCGCCCTATATCCTGGCCGGCATAACCGTCCTGATGCTGATGGCGCGTCCGCTGAATGTCATGCAATTAGACGAGGAGCAGGCCAGGCAACTGGGGATCAACGTTGAAAAAACCAAGGTGCTTATCCTGGCAGCCGCCACACTGGCAACGGCGTCGGCGGTATGTTTCTGCGGTGCTATCGGTTTCGTCGGCATTATAATCCCGCATGCCGTGAGACTCATACTTGGGCCGGATTACCGTTTACTGCTGCCGTTTTCAGCCCTGGCCGGGGCCGGCTTCCTTATCCTCGCCGATACGGCGGCCAGGACGCTGCTGGCGCCCACCGAGATACCGGTCGGGGTCATTACAGCTTTAATCGGGGCCCCCTTCTTCCTCTACCTGCTGCGACAGAAAAAGAGGGGCATATTCTGATGCCCGGTATTGCGCTGGTAAATGCCAGTTTCAGATATGGCCGGCAACTGATACTGCGTGATATCAACCTTGAAACGTCCGCGGGTGAATTCTTAGGCATCCTAGGCCCTAACGGTTGCGGCAAGAGCACGCTGCTCAAAGGCATGTCCGGTTTGCTCCGGCCTCACCGGGGCTACGTTACTTTGAACGGAGTGAATATAGCGGAAAACAATCATGGTTACACCGCCCGCAATATTGCCCTGGTACCGCAGAATGTAGCGCTGCCGGCGCTGTTTACGGTAATGGATATTGTCCTGATGGGGCGCACCCCGCACCTGAAGCTGCTGCAGTACGAGGGCAAATTGGATATCAGCATAGCCATCGACGCGATGGAAGCAACGCGGACAGTACAGCTCGCGGATAAACGCATTGACGAACTCTCGGGAGGAGAAAAACAGCGCGTCCTCATTGCGCGCGCGCTGGCGCAGCAGGCGGGCATCCTGCTGTTAGATGAGCCTACGGCCAACCTCGATATCAATTACCAGGCCGAGATTTTGAACTTCGTGCGGCAACTCTGCCGTGATAAAGGCCTCAGCGTCATCACCGCTTTGCATGACCTCAATCTCGCCTCACAATATTGCGACCGTATCATCATGCTTAAAGACGGGTATATTTGGAGGCAGGGAAATCCGCGGGAGGTGCTGGACGCGGCAGCGATAAGGGAAATCTATGGCGTGGATGTCTGCGTATACCCTCACCCGGTAAACAGCCTGCCCACTGCCCTGGTAACGCCCAGGGACATGGCAGGGAGCAACTGAATCGATGATGACCGGACTTTACATCCTGCTGGGAGCATTGCTGCTGGACTTACTGGCAGGGGAAGCGCCAAACCGTTTCCACCCGGTTGCCTGGCTGGGTAAATTCATATCCTTGCAACTTAAATTAGTACCCGCGGACGGAAATATACGCCGGTTCATCTGCGGTATGACGATGGTAATCCTGACCACGGCGTTGGTTACCCTGTATTTTCTGGCACAGTATTTACAGAGCTTGAATGTAATCGCTTATATCCTATTTTCAATATACCTGCTGAAAAATACCTTCTCCCTGCGTGGACTCTGGCAGGCGGTGCAAAAGGTGAAAACAAGCCTGTCCGGCGGCGACCTGATCAAAGCACGCTGGCATACCAACGCATTAGTGAGCAGGAAGACCGAAGATCTCTCACAGGGACAGGTCATCTCAGCGGCCATCGAATCCTGCGCTGAGAACCTGTGCGACAGCTTCGTTGCCCCCCTCTTTTATTTCGCCGTCTTAGGCCTGCCCGGCGCTATCGCCCACCGCGTCGTGAATACTTTCGATGCCATGATAGGCTTTCACGGAAAATGGGAATATACCGGCAAATTCGCGGCACGGCTCGACGATGTCCTCAATTTTATACCTGCCCGCCTGAGCGCAGCATTCATCTTCCTGGCCTCGGCAATCTGCAGTGCAGATTTCGCGGATAGCTGGCAAGCCATGCTCGGCCAGCATGGCAAAACCGAAAGCCCGAACGCGGGATGGACGATGAGCGCTATGGCGGGCTCACTGGGTATCACGCTGGAGAAACCGGGAGCCTATTGCCTCAACGGCGGAGGCAGGGAACTGACCTTAACCGCAATAACCCGCTCTCAACAAATACTTGCTGCCGCCGCCGCAATATGGGTACTGATAGTTACGGGTGTAGAGGTGTTGATTGGCATTACAGGTTAGACCGCATATCGCAAATATCCAACCTGGCACGCACGGTGGAATCAATTTCTGCGCGCCGGCCAAACGCGGCGCGAGTTCGAAAGAAATACTGGATTTCAGCACCTGCTGTAATCCGTACGGCCCGCCCCGATCAGTCCAGGGGGCCCTGGCTAAGTCGGATATCGCGCTTTACCCCGACCCTGACTGCCAGGAATTCATCGGCCTGCTTTCAGGCAAGATAGGCGCTCCCAAAGAGAACCTGATAGCCACCAGCGGCTCAACCGAATTGCTCAGGCTGGCAGCGCTTGCCTACACAGGACCCGGAGACACGGTTGTCATCCCCTCGCCAACCTACGGCGAATATGAGCTCGCCTGCAAAATCGCCAATGCCCGCACAGTAAAATACGAGATGCGGGAAAGTTCGGGTTTCCGGCTCGCTGTCGAGGATTTCATTGCTTTAGCCCGGAAGTGCAGGCCTTCGGCCATCTTCCTCTGTAATCCCAATAATCCCACCGGCCAGTATCTCGGCTTCAGCGACATCACGAAAATTGTATCGTCGTTCCCCGCTACACTAATAGTCCTGGATGAAGCCTACGTGTCTTTTAGCGGAGAGGCCTGGGATTCTCTTAGATTGTTGCACCATCCCAACATCTTGATCGTGCGCTCCATGACCAAGGACTTCGCGCTGGCTGGTTTGAGGCTGGGCTACGGCATAGCTTGCAAAGAGATAATCAACACGCTTAAAAAGCTACGTCCTCCCTGGAACGTCAACTCCGCGGCGCAACAGGCGGGCATCGCCGCCCTGGGCAGCTACGGTTATATAAGAAAATGCAACACCCTGATACACAAATGCAAGAACTATCTTATATCACAATTAGAGTCGCTGGACTACCGGGTGATAGCCACAGACACAAACTTCTTCCTGGTATGCGTAGGCAACGCAACTGATTTTCAAAGCAGGCTGCTGGCCAGGGGATTCCTGGTCCGCGACTGCTCATCCTTCGGCCTGCCCGGTTACGTACGCATTGCCCCGCGCAGGATGCAGGATTGCCGCAGTCTGATAGCCGCTATACGATCTATGCGGAGCAGCGGCAAATGAAGTCACGGACGCTGATGATACAGGGCACCGCTTCCTCCGCGGGCAAGAGCATCATGGTGGCGGCGCTGTGCCGGATATTGAAGCAGGACGGCTACCGGGTGGCGCCCTTTAAATCTCAAAATATGGCCCTCAATTCCTTCGTTACTAAGGACGGCGGTGAGATAGGCAGGGCCCAGGCGGTGCAGGCCGCAGCCGCCGGCATCGAACCATCAGTCGAAATGAACCCCGTCCTGCTGAAGCCGCAGGCCGATGCCACATCACAGGTTATCGTACTGGGCAAAGCGCAAAGCGTTGCGGATGCCCCGGATTATTACCGTGATAATCACAGATTGTGGCCGGTGATCGCGGACTCTCTTACCAAGCTACGCAGTCAATACGAGGTTGTTATCATAGAGGGCGCAGGCAGCCCGGCAGAGGTAAACCTGATGGACAGGGATATCGCCAATATGCGCATCGCTGAACTGGCAGAGGCCCCGGTTATCCTGGTTGGAGATATAGACCGCGGAGGCGTCTTCGCCTCAATAGTGGGCACCCTGCAACTGCTGCCCGGACGCCAGCGTAAAATGGTCAAGGGACTGGTAATCAACAAGTTCCGCGGTGATTTAGCCCTGCTGAAGCCCGGGCTTGATTTCCTGGAAAAACGCTGCCGCCGTCCGGTGCTGGGCGTCGTCCCCTATATCAGGAACCTTGCTATTGCCCAGGAGGACTCGGTGTATCTCGACGAAAGTAACTCTCAGGCGCGCCAGGGATTTCCCGACGTCTGCATTATCCGCCTGCCGCATATAGCAAACTACGATGACTTCGACCCGCTGGAAACTTTCTGTAACGTACGTTATACAGCCTCTGCTGAAAAGCTCGGCGACCCCGACCTGATAATCCTGCCGGGCACCAAGAGCACTATCGCTGACCTGCTGTTTCTTCAGCGGAGCGGGCTGTCAGCAAAAATAATTAAATTGGCCAAGGCCGGCACACCGGTCTTCGGCATGTGCGGCGGATACCAGATGCTGGGGCAGAAAATCCACGACCCTGTCAAGGCCGAATCTGAGATACCGGAAGCAGATGGACTCGGTTTATTAGATATGGAAACGGCCTTTGGTCCCGATAAAATCACCGCACAGGTAAAGGGCACGGTTACTGCCGGTAGCGGGCTATTAGCGGGAATGAAAGGTAAGGATATCACAGGATATGAGATACACATGGGGAGATGCTCGAAAGAGCCTCCTGACAGCGTATTCACAGTAACATCAGCGAGCAATACTTCAGCCGGCTACCCGGACGGGGGCATAAATCAAGCGGGCACAATATTCGGCAGCTACATACACGGTCTTTTCAACAATATCGAGTTCACCCGGAGTATGATTGATAACCTCTGCTCCCTGCGTAACCTGCGTCCGGCAGAGTATACCGCATTAGACAGGGAAAAATCTTATGATAATATAGCTTCGGTGTTCAGGCAAAGCCTGGACATGGCCAGGATATATAAAATCATCTTCGGAGGCTCGCATGGCAGAAGGACAGTTTGACGGTTTGATACAGGTTTACACCGGCGACGGCAAGGGCAAGACGACCGCCGCACTGGGACAGGCCATCAGGGCCTATGGCCAGGGACTGAAGGTCATCTTCATCCAGTTCCTGAAAAGCCAGTCAGGCGGAGAACACATCTTCGCCGATAAGTTCAAGCTTTTCGAGATAATCCGGTTCGGAAAAGGCGACCTCTTCCAAAAGTCAGAGCAGGAACTGCTGCAGGAAACGCGGGAAGCCTACGAATTCGCAAAGAAGGCCATGGTCAGCGGCAAGTATGATTTAGTCGTACTGGACGAGATATTCATCGCTCACTGGAGGGGTTTTTTAAGCCTGCAGCAGATAATTGACCTGATGCAGATGAAGCCCGGCAATGTTGAACTTATAATGACCGGGCGCAAGGCGCCCCAGGAGGTGGTGAAACGCGCGGACCTGGTAACCGAGATGCTGGTGATCAAACACCCCTTTGCAGAGGGAGTCCAGCAGCGCAGGGGCATCGAGTATTGATCCCGCGTCTATCGCTATGAATACATTAGATAAAATCATTGAACGGATAAAACCACTGGATAGCATAGCAATGGAGCAGGCTATGCAGCGGCAGGACCGGCTGACCAAGCCGCGCGGCAGCCTGGGCGCGCTGGAAGGGCTCTCCATCCGGATCGCCGGCATAACCGCCGAACCCGTTCCCCGCCTAAAACACAAGGCGATCCTGACCATGGCCGCCGACCATGGCGTCACGGCCCAGGGGGTAAGCCTTTACCCGGCGGAGGTAACACGCCAGATGGTGCTCAATTTCTTAGCGGGCGGCGCGGCTATCAATGTGCTGTCCCGCATGATCGGCGCCCGTGTAATCATCGTGGATATGGGCGTCCGCGGCGGGCTTCCCGCCATTGATGGAATCACCTGCAAAATGATCGATTTTGGCACCAAAGACATGTCCACCGGACCGGCCATGACCCGCGAGCAGGCCATGGATTGCCTGGTGGCGGGGACAGAGATAGTTGAACAGGAGATAAAGGCCGGGCTGGATATATTAGGCACCGGCGATATGGGCATCGGGAATACCACTTCGGCCAGCGCTATTACCGCTGTTGTCACCGGGCAAATGGTATCCGAGATAACGGGTAGGGGCACGGGTATCGATGACGCTCAGCTTGCGCACAAAATCAGGATAATCGAGCAGTCGCTGACCGTTAACAAACCTGATCCCGCCGATGCTATGGATGTTCTGGCCAAGGTAGGAGGATTTGAGATAGGAGGCCTGGCCGGGGCCATGCTTGCTGCCGCAGCCAACCACATACCGGTGGTTATCGACGGTTTCATTTCCGGGGCGGCAGCACTCATAGCGGCGGGTATCTGCCCGGCGGCCAGGGATTATATGATAGCCTCCCACCTGTCCGCCGAAAAGGGACACGCCGCCTGCCTCAGGCACCTGGGACTGGAACCCTTACTAAACCTCAACCTGAGATTGGGCGAAGGCACAGGGGCGGCGCTGGGCATTTTCCTGGCCGAGTCTTCGGTCAACCTGCTGCGCGAGATGTCCACTTTTTCAGAGGCGGGCGTTTCTGATATACAATAAGGGGTACAATCAGATGAGCTTCTTTGCCGCCTTAAGATTTCTGACTATAATTCCTGGCCCTGGTCACATGGAGTCCGGGCTGTCCCGGCCTACCCGCGTGGCCGTATCCGCCGATGCCCCTGTTGCTGTAGACAATAGCCTGATCGAGGTAGGGCGCTCAATCGCGTTCTTCCCTGTGGTGGGTCTCGTCATCGGCATTATTTTAGCTTTATTGTATTACGGACTGCATATAATTTTGCCGCCGCCTGTGGTAAGCGCTGTCATCCTGGCTGCCCTGGCCATTATCACGGGCGCCCACCATCTCGACGGGCTCATGGATACCTGTGACGGGATGGTCGCGGGCAAGACCAGGGAAGAGCGGCTGGCGATTATGTCGGATACGCGGGTTGGCGCTTTTGGCATAACCGGCGCCTGCGTAATCCTGATCCTCAAATATGCGTCTATTTCATCCTCATTAACTCCCGCCATGTTAATCGCCTTTCCCGTTATCAGCCGCTGGGCGCTGACGGGAGCTATACTTATATTCCCGCCGGCCAAAACCAGCGGAGCGGGATTTGCCGTCAAAAGCAGCGCCGATTGGCGGGGCTATATCCTGGCGACGCTGGTAGCCCTGGCCGTATCCATCGTATTAAATGGATTGGTCATGGGCACAACCATCCTGGCCTGTGTACTGGCTTTGATATATTTTGCCGGGCTTATTTTGACACGCCTGTACGGCGGCCTCAGCGGAGACTGTTACGGGGCACTCGTGGAGATAGGGGCAGTGCTCGCTTTGCTGCTGTATATTATCCTGGCCCGTTTCATGCCGTCTCTGCAGGGCTTCGACCTGCTCAAAATCACCCTGCCGGCCTGATTAATATAGATGCCAGTTAAAAGAATTGTACTTATCCTGGGGGGAGCCCGCAGCGGTAAAAGCAGCTATGCGCAGGAGCTTGCCAAGCAGACCGGCGGCAGGGTGCTATTCTGCGCCACGGCTGAAGCATTGGACATGGAGATGCAATCACGTATCGAGAAGCACCGCCGGTCCCGTCCACCCGGCTGGGAGACAGTTGAAGCAAGCAGGGATATAGGCAGAGTACTGGGCCGGCGGGCGACTGAATATGATGCCATCATCATAGACTGTATAACCGTCCTGGTAGCGAATGTCATGGGGGACGGTATCGATGCAGAAAAAGCCGAAACCTCCGTCAGCGCCGAGATCCTCGGCCTTATCCGGATGCTGAAACGCAGGCAGAGCAATTACTTCCTCGTATCCAACGAGGCAGGCAGCGGCCTTGTGCCTGATAACAGGCTGGGCAGGGTTTACCGTGATGAACTGGGCAAGGCCAATCAATTACTGGCTGCCGTTGCTGACGAAGTTTACCTGATGACAGCCGGCATCCCGCTAAAACTTAAGTAAAACCCGTTCCTTAATAATTGTTTAACATCCCGGGTCAATAATAAACAATGTTCTGCGGCTATATAAGGGCAGGTTATTAAAATCGACAACGATATAATTTGTCATTATAATACAGGCATAGATACTACTGGCATTACGGATAAAAAGCAATTGAAGTGCGAGAGGCAGCCGTTTAGAATATCAGTCGGGTTGATAGTGGCCCTGGTGGCCTTGCTTTGCCTGTCCGGTGTAGCGCTTCCCGAAAGAGCACAGGCCGCGCCGCCAGTTATCTCCGGCTCTCCTCCCGGCGGACAGGTGGGGGTATCTTATAGCTACACATTTTCTGCGACCTGCAACGGTACGACCTGTTCTTCCCCAACCTGGTCCATATCCGGCAGCCTGCCGCCGGGTCTAATAGCTTCAGGCGGTACTATTTTAGGCACTCCCACTACGCCCGGTTTATCTGCTCTCAATGTCACCGTCAGCGATGCTACCTGGGGAAGCTCAACCGCATCATTTATTATTAATATAACGGTCCCCCCGCTGACCTTCTCCACTACCAGCATCTCGAGTGCAGCAGTCGGACAGAGCTATTCCGCTACTATAACAGCTACCGGCGGCACGGGCACGATAACTTACTCTCTAAGCGGCGGCGGATTACCTTCCGGCCTGACCTTCAACAACGGCCAGATTATGGGCACCCCGGCGCGGGGCACCGCGGGTAACTACTCATTCACGATAACGGCCACGTCAGGATCAGCTACAGCGCAACAGGCCTTTTCCCTGTATGTAGATAAGGGCAGCTATACCGTCACCGTGAGCATATCAACAGGGCTTGCCGAAGGACAGACCCGCCTCTACGTGGACAACGTTCCTAAAGGCACGTTACGCGGCGGTGAATCGGCCAAACTGACCAACCTCGACCCGGATTCGTCGGTAACAGTATCCGTTGACAGCCCTATAGCCAACCCCGGCAGGCCGGACATACGCTACAAAGCGGAGTCCAGTTCGGCAAGGGCCAGCGTAGACAGTTCCCAGATACAATTCAATTATTTCACAGAGTACGATGTTGAGGTTTCATGTGATCCTGCCGGCTTAACTTCGATTGCCGGCTCGGGCTGGTACCGGGATGGCACGCCGCTCAATATCAATGCGACCCCGGAAGTCGCCAAGGACGCCGATTCGCAATATAGATTCGCCTACTGGCTTACGCCC
>JAPLHK010000070.1:0-3193 GCA_026389715.1 Chloroflexota bacterium | reverse complement strand
GCCGTGGCTGCTTCCGGTAATTATGTAGCCACATACGAGCTATATTACCAGATCAATGTGGAATCACAATTCGGCAGCGTGCAGGGCGGAGGATGGCAAAAATCCGGCAGCACCGTCAAGTGGTCAGTAGCACCCGCAGAGGTGGCTATGACCGGAATCCTGGGATTCTTCGGTGGCAAATACAAAGCACTCTTGACCAGCGGGACAGCGGTTGCGGATGGACCCAGGACGGTAACCGTCCAATGGGATCCTGATTATTCAACTCCCGCGGTAACCATACCTCTTGCTATTCTCGCAGTGGCAGGCGCCATCTATGGTCTCTACGCATTAAGCCGCAGCGGCAAGCGGCCTATGCCGGCGCCCTACGCCACCCAGGTGCACAATATGCCTCCACCACCACCGGTTTACTATCCGCCTTATCCTATGCCCCCTCCACTTCCTCCTCCACCTGCCGCCGCGCCTCCACCACAGACTACTGTGGTCATGATAGGCGACGGCCTCAAGAGACCGCCCCAGAATACCCGCGAACAGCTTATGGAAAAATTCGGAGAGCTGCTGCAGAAATACGAGGACGAGTTGTCGCAGGGAAGGGAGCTTCCTCCCATGCCCGAAATGGCTGAGATGGCTACCGTGATAGAAAAGAAGAGCCTGCCGGCCCCGGATATTATCAATGCCACTGAAATTTCTTCAGACAGGTCGTCACCCGTTGAAGAATGCGGGAATACTACTAAAAAGTTGCTACGCTCTGTTGTCACCCAGTGGAGGAATACCAGCATCAAGCCGATTATTGTTACGCCGGGCGATAAAAAAAGCGCGGCTATGGCAGGCGGCCGCACGGTCACTTGGACGCGTGAAACCTATAATGAGTGGGAACTGCATATCTGCAAGCTGCCAGCCGGGCATAAGGGCACTCACAAAGGCGGGATTGAGACCGCCTACAGCCTGCTGGATACGATCAATGAAGAGCGCAATTACGGCCCCAAACAACCGCTCAAACCACCGGCGCCGCACTATACGGACGGCATGCCCGAACTGGATATCCCCACCTCCCAGATTATTCCGCCTGACCAATTGCCGGCCTGACAGCAATAGTCCGCAGGCATGCGCATTGCGTTTTATAATTGTCCATGCTGGCATATTTATGCATTACCTTATAAATAAATGCCGGGTAACAGCAGCGCTGATGCTTGGGATGGCGCTGTTCACCCTTCTCATGCCCTGGCCGGGGCAGGCCGGACGTATGCTATGGAGCACGGTCGATACACCTTCCGGTTTGTTCAACACAATAGTCAACCAGTCCGAGATAAGCAGCCTGGCGATGAGCACGGACGGCAGGACTTTTTACGCGGCCGATACGGCCAACAGCATGCTATACATGTCGGATGACGCAGGTATAAGCTGGCTGGAGATAAGCAGATACCTTGCTTCGGCAGGCGCGGTATTACCGGTGTGGAATATCAGCTTATCACCCGGCAACCCTCAGTTCATAGCCGCGGTAACCAGCACCGGCGGGATGCCGCGTAGTATCTTCGTTTCACAGGACGGCGGACAGTCATGGGCCGATACTAATTTTACGGTTGCCGCAAATATCAGCGCACTTGCCATCTCGCCGGCCTATGGTTACTTCGATATCGCGGCGGGAACCCGTTCA
The DNA here is from genome assembly GCA_026389715.1 of Chloroflexota bacterium. Classification (GTDB taxonomy): domain Bacteria; phylum Chloroflexota; class Dehalococcoidia; order GIF9; family UBA5629; genus CAIMUM01. The sequence goes on along the minus strand of JAPLHK010000070.1, from coordinate 1,542 downwards.
GCGGGAGCCGGTGACGTGTATATTTACAGGGCATCCGGCGGCAGCGGGGGAACATGGACGGCACAGGGGCTCACGGGAGACGTGCTTGCGATACGATTTCCTTTGAACTACCGGGCCGACAGCTCAATAGCTGTACTCTACGCCACCGGCGTGGGGACATATTTTAATATCGGCCTGCATGACCTTAACGCCAATACCACCAACTGGACAGCTTTATATAACGGCAGCCCGCCGGAAGTAGCCACCGCGGGAGCGGGTACGTCTCCCCGGTTCAACCAAGTGATCACTGGTGACCTCGAATTGCCGGCAGATTATTCGGGACAGGCGCCCTCCCTGGGCCGCGCTTATATGAGCCTGGATTCAGCCGGGGGCAACGCCGGTATCTTCAGGATCGATGGCACGGTCATTTATCAACTCTTGGTTGCCACAGCTAACAAGCGGATATCGAGCATCGCCTATTTCGGCACTTATGCCAGCGGAAAACTGCTGGCGGGAGAGGTTAGCGGCGATCCTTTGCGCGCCTCGGTACCAGTATGGTACACGGACGCGCCCATGGTCTGCCCGGAGACCTGCTGGTACACAGCAGAAAAGCCGCCCACGGGAGGGGCAACTTCAGGTTATGCTAACGCGCAGGTAATCTGGGGGGCAGACGGAAGCAGGGCGTACTGTGGAACGAGCTCCGCAAGGCTCAACAGTCCCGCTGCCTGGCCTTCGGGCTACCTGACCGGCGCAGCGCTGGATGAATCGGCTTTCTCCACCAGCGGGGATAACGGCAGGACCTGGAACCAGCTAAGCCTCATCGACACGCAGATAAATTTCCTTTCCGACGTTGCGGTAACGGCGGATTCTTCCGCGGTCTACATAGCCTCTATCAATACCGGCGGGGCAGGCCTCGACAGCGTCTGGCGCCCAGGAAGCCAGATCACGGGAAAATCCTGGGACCGCGTGTTATGCCTTCCCTCCGCTACCAATGACCTTATCTTGCGCACCAGCACCTACGGCAACGACCAGGCCATCTTCCTGGCATCCCGCGGGACGGACGACCTGCGGCAATCCCAGGATGGAGGGCAGAATTGGAAGACCCAGCTCCCGGGTAAAATCGTGACCGACTTCTCGGTTACCAGCATCAATAATACGCGTTATCTTTATGTACTCTCCGGGTCATATATCCGCAAGGCCAATGTCACCTCGCTGATACCACAATGGTCCCAGGCAGTAACAACCACTCTGACATCAGGTCACACCGTCTTTGCCGCTCCCAATAACGTAGTTGTGGCCGGGGGTGATACCTCCGACAGCCGGGTGGCTTACTCCATAGATGGAGGCAACTCCTTTACTGCTACTCCCGCCTTTCCCGTGCAAGGCCGGATACACGCGCTGGCCGATTACAGGTTAGGGCGCGATGTAATAATTTACGCCGCCGCTGACAGCCCGGGCAGCGATATCTACTGGATTGCTGGCGCAAGCCCCGGCTGGGATGTGATGGGAGCGCCGAGTACCCAATTTTGGGGACTTGCCCAGATGGGTACACTCTACGGCGCT
>JAPLHK010000057.1 GCA_026389715.1 Chloroflexota bacterium | reverse complement strand
CGGCGACATCGGCGTCCTGGGCACGGTATTCCTGCTCAGCATTGCGCTTTTTTCATTCCCCGTGGCTTACCTGGTGGACCGCTGGAGCAGGCGCAAGGCTATCGGTATCATGGCTCTCCTCTGGAGCGCCTTTACCTTCCTCACGGGCAAGGCAACGAGTTACTGGACGCTGCTGATACCGCGCAGCCTGGTCGGCGTGGGCGAGGCCGGTTTCTCGTCCGGCGGCACTGCCATGGTCGGCGCCGCCTATTCTTCTAAAGCGCGCGGCGCGGCTATGGGCGTTTTCAATATGTCCATCCCCCTCGGCGTGGCGCTGGGCTCCGTGCTCGGCGGCGCCATTGCCAAGACCAGCGGCTGGCAGGCCCCCTTCCTGGTATTTGCCATACCGGGCATTATCCTCGGCATACTGGCCTTCTTTATGAGGGATTACAAGACGGTTCAACATACCCATGAATCCGGGGCCAGGGTTACCTTTGGCCAATCACTTAAAAAACTCTTCCAGATACCCTCATTAGTCTGGGTGCTGGTCGGATACGGACTGGCCAATATCATGGCCATGTCCTTCCTCTTCTGGACACCCGCTTTCATCGGCCGCGCCTGGGGCGTGGATGTGGCAGCGGCCAATACCGTTATGGTGCCCATCGTCCTGGCCGCTATCGTAGGCTCCCCCGTAGGAGGCATCCTGGCCGATGTCTGGTTCAAGAAAAACCCGCGCGGCAGGCTCTATATACCTGCCATAACCATTATCCTCAGCGCTATCTGCATGGCCGGCGCCCTCTACTTTCAGATGAAAGGCATCGGTATGGCGCTGATCATTGCCTACGGCGTCCTTAACGTGATGGCCCTGCCCTGCCTGAGCGCGATATCTCAGGACGTTGCGCCCGCGGCGCAAAAGGGGCTGGTCTGGGGCCTGATGGTCTTCTGTATGTATGTCTTCGGCGGAGGCTGGAGCCCTTACCTGGTAGGCGCTATCTCAGACTCCCTCGGCCAGGGCGCGCAGGCCCTGGGTACCGCCCTCACTATCGCTTCGATCGGCGGCGTGCTGGGCGGGATATGCTACTTCATGGCCTCCAGACCTTACCCCGCCGATATGGAAAAGGTCAGGCATGAACAGTTGATGGCTGAAAAGTAATCCCGGCGCGTTTGACAAAACCTGCGGATGACTTAAAATTACATTTGCACCTTGATTTCACCCGCCAACAAGTATTAAGGAAGTATTGACCCAGAGGAGGGCAGGATTATGACAACCCAAAGCTGTGGAGTGCCCAGATACTCCATTAAGGAACCCAAAAGCCTGTCGCCGCGCATTCAATGGCTGCGGGACTACTATTTCCGGGGCAACGACCGCAAGTGGAATAACGAGTTCGTTGGTTTCACCACGGGAACGCCCTGGGATATCCAGTACCAGGAGGGGAATTACTACATCGTCCCCGAGACCTACACCTTCTTCCCCACCTTTACCGGCGCCTTCCAGCAGGCCTCCTTCAAGATTGAGCTTGCCGAGGGCTTCTGGGAGTGGAGCCTGCCCGAGCGCCATGCCTGGTTCGTTAAGGAGGCTATGGTCTACTACCTGCCGCACGAGGTGCTGCCCGGCGACCTGATCGCCGGCGGACGCTTTAATATACAGACCTCAAAATGCTTCACCGAAAAGGAAGCCGGCGAATATTCCAAAGCTACCTACGGCAAGCAGGGCGCGCGCGCCGCTGAACTGTGGTTCCATAACCATGGATACGGCAACGCGGGCGCTACCAGCGGCCACCTGATACCCGATTACCCGCGCATACTGCGCGAGGGCTGGAAGAGCGTACACGAGGAATTGAACGTCAGGCTGAGCACGCTGTCCCAAAGGGAATACGGCGGCAAAAAGGGTGCGCAGATCAAGGCCATGCTGGTTGCCGCTACCATGGCGCGCGACGTCGCCTTCGAGTACAGCAGCGTATGCGCCGACCTGGCCGCTAAAGAGCCCGACCCCGCCCGCAAAGCGGAGCTCACCAAAATGGCGGAAATGCTGCGCCATGTGCCCTGGGAGCCGGCGCGCAACTTCTGGGAGGCCCTGCAATCGCTCTGGCTCACCCACATGCTGGTCATGAGCGAGGAGAACTACCCGGGGCCCGGCGTCTCCTTCGGCCGCGCCGACCAGTACCTGTATCCCTTCTGGAAAAAATCGCTCGATGAGGGCATGGACCGCGAATTCGGCAAAGAACTGCTGAAGTGCTTCTGGATACACTGCAATTACGCTTACGACGCCATGATCCGCACCGGTGGCAACCAGGGCATTACCGCCGGCTTCGGCCAGCTTATCACTCTCTCCGGCATGGGCAAGGGCGGCGTCGACCTGAGCAACGACCTCACCTACGGCATGCTGGAAGTTATCGATGAATTGTCCCCGCTGCTGGAGCCCAAGCCCAATGTCCGCCTGCACCGCAACAGCCCCGACAAACTGCTGGACAAGGTTGTGGATATGGTCGCCTCCAGCCAGGGTTCCCCCTTCCTGCTCAATTTCGATGAACGCTCCATAGCCGGTATGCTCAGGGAAGCCAGGATGGCCGGGGTCGAGAAATTCATCAACGCCGATAACGTCTTCGATTACGCGCCGGTAGGCTGCCTGGAGAATACCATGTGCGGCAATGACCGCTCGGGTACGGTGGATATCAACCTGAACCTGCTCAAAGCCGTGGAGCACGCGCTCACCGGCGGATACGATTTGATAGCCTGGACGGACCCCATGACCGGCAAGCAGGAAAAGCTCAAGCCCTGGGGAGCCGCCACGGGGGACGCAACCAGGTTTAAGGCCTGGGGTGAGTTCTGGAACGCCTACGCCGCTCAGACGCGGGCCATTATCCGCAGGGCCGCCGGGCTATACGACCGGACGGATAATATCCGGGCCAAATACTTCCGCACCCCCTACCTCTCATGTATGGTCAGGGGCTGCTGCGATAAGGCCCTGGATGTCAATGAGGGCGGGGCCGAGCTTCACTTCGTCACTATAGAAGCCGTCACTTACGCCACTACGGTCGATTCCCTGCTGGCCGTCAAGAGCCTGGTCTTCGACAGCAAGGAATGCACCATGGCGGAGCTTATCACTGCGCTTAAGGACAACTGGAAGGGACACGAGGTGCTGCAGGCCAGGGCCCTCCACAAGACGCCTAAATACGGCAGGGACGATGATACGGCCGATGACCTGGCTAAACAGGTTATGGACCTCTGGACCGGCGAAACATGGAAATATAAGGCGCCTGTGACCGGTAAGCAGTACCGGCCCGGCATGCTCTCCTGGAACTACTGGGTGGGCGACGGCTACGTGCTGCCGGCCAGTCCCGACGGCCGCCCCAAGGGCAAATTCCTCTCCAACGCCATCTGCCCCTGCGACGGCGCCGATATCAACGGGCCGACAGCCAACGTTAACTCGGTGGGCAAGGTCATGGGCGGCAAAGCTGCCACGGGCCCCGGCGATTGGGACGGTTACCTGAGCGTGCTGCCCAACGGGGCCAGCCACACCATTACTTTCAATCCCTCCCTGCTGCGCGACCCCGAGCATAAAGCCAAATTCACAGCCTTCCTGCGCAGCTACGCGGAGAACGGCGGCAGCGCCCTGCAGATAAATATGATAGACGCCGATATACTCAAAGACGCTCAAAAGAACCCCGACGCCTACCGGCACCTGCTGGTGCGCGTCACCGGTTATAACGCATATTTCACCTCCATAGGCCGTGAACTTCAGAACGAGATCATCGCCCGCGAAAGCCACAGGATGTAGCCGGCGCGTATGAAGATTGAACAGGCCCCGCTGCCGGCCGCAGGGGCGGAGGACGTTCCGCGGCCCAGCGCCAGGGGCGATAAAGCGCTTATCCTGCACACGCAGAGGCTGTCCACCGAGGACGGCCCGGGTATACGTACGACCGTTTTCTTCAAGGGCTGCCCTCTGAGCTGCGCGTGGTGCCACAATCCCGAAAGCATCTCGGCCAGGCCCCAGATTCACTGGATGGAGGTGCGCTGCATCGGCTGCAGTATCTGCGTCAAAGCCTGCCCGCACGGCTGCCTGGCTAAAAAGCCGGAGGGCATTATCCGGGACCGCACCGCCTGCCAGGCCTGCGGCAAATGCGCCGCGGAATGCCCGGCGGACGCTCAGGAAGTACTGGGCAGGGAAACCGGCCTGGAGGAACTCCTCGCGGAGCTGTTAAAAGATAAAGTTTATTACGAGAAATCGGGGGGAGGGGTAACGCTGTCCGGCGGCGAACCGCTCATGCAGCCGGAATTTTGTGTGAATCTGTTGCGCAGGCTGAAGGAAAGCGGCGTCAGCACGGCGCTGGATACCTGCGGCCTCTGTTCAAAATCAGCCCTGGAACAGGCGCTGCCCTATACCGACCTGGTTTTATTCGACCTTAAAGACACCGACCCCGTTAATCACCGGCGGTGGACCGGGCAGGATAACCGCAGGATACTCGATAACCTGCTTTATACGCGTGATTTCATGGCAGCCCACCCGGGTAAAGCGCTGTGGATACGTACCCCGCTGATACCGGGCGCCACGGCCGGCCGTGACAGCATCGAAAGGATCGGGCATTTCATCCGCGATAACCTGGGCAGCGTTGCTCAGCGCTGGGAGCTGTGCGCATTCAACAACCTGTGCCGCGATAAATACCGCAGGCTGGGTATGGACTGGGCATATGCCTCGACGCCGCTGATGAGCAGGCAGGAGATGTCGGATTGCCAGGAGATCGCCAGGGGTTGCGGGCCGGACCCCGCTAAAACTTTCGTCACCGGCGCGGCGCGCGTAGAGAACTAAATACTTGACAGGAGGCTAATGATGCTGGAACAGACAAGGGTGCTAAGGACTTTTTCCCAGGAGGATATCGAGAGTTTTAAGCCCGAGATGAAAATCGGCCTGCTGGCAACCGTGAACCCCGCAGGGCTGCCGCATATCACCATGATCTCCACGCTGCAGGCCAACTCCCCCACGGAGATGTTCTGGGGACAGTTCGCCGAGGGCATGAGCAAGGCCAGCAGCAGGAGAAACCCTAAAACCGGGTTCCTGATCATGACGCTGGATAAGAACCTGTGGCGGGGCAAAGCCTCCTTCTCACGCACGGCCAAGGAGGGCACGGAGTACGACCTGCTCAATAATGCGCCCATGTTCCGCTACAACGCCTACTTCGGCATCCACACGGTTTACTATATGGACCTGGTCGAACACGGCGGCAAGGAACCCCTGCCCATGGGCAGCGTTATCCAGGCCGCGGTCAAGACCATGGTCGCGAAAACGCTGGCCGGCAAAGGTAGCGGGAAGCCCGTGCTCAACCCCTTCACGACCAGGCTGCTGGATAAGATGGATAACCTTAAATTCCTGTCCTTTATCGGGACGGACGGCTTCCCCCTGATCATACCGGTTATCCAGGCGCAGACCGCCGGCACCGACCGGGTCATTTTCTCCTCATCGGTCTATGGCAATGAACTTAAGGCCATCCCGCAGGGCACGGTCACCGCGCTGTTCGGGATGTCTTTCGAGATGCAGACGGTGCTGTTGAGGGGTACCTACAGGGGCGTCCGCAGCATCGGCGGATTTGAATGCGGCGAAATGGAAGTCGACTGGATTTACAGCCCCATGCCGCCCAAGGCGGAACAGGTTTACCCGCCGCAAAAGCTCGAGGCGGTCAGCACCTTTTCATAACCGCTAATGCGGATATCAATCGCCGTAGAACTTGAACTGGTTGCCGCCGTGACCCTTGGCGTAATACATTGCGGCATCCGATTTCTTGGTCAGTGTTTCCAGGTCCTCCGCGTCTTCGGGATAGACGGCGATTCCAATGCTGGTAGTCAAATGTAGCTGATGGCCGTGGATTGAGAACGGCTCTTTAAAGGAATCCAACATCTTTTGGGCTATGGCAGTGGCATCTTCCATGTGTTTGGTCTCCAGCATCACCAGTATAAACTCGTCTCCGCCAACACGGGCTACCGTGTCGCTGGCACGTATTATTCCCGTAAACCGCTTGCTTATAGCCTTAAGCACCTGGTCGCCTATATCGTGGCCGAGGGTATCATTGATTGATTTGAAGTTGTCCAGGTCCAACGACATAAAGGCAAGCCTGGCTTTGTTGCGGTGGGCCAGCGCTGCCACTATGTCGAAACGGTCGAGCAGCAATACCCTGTTGGGCAAGCCCGTGAGGAAGTCATGGGTTGCCATTTCCTCGAGCTTTTGCTCCATCTGCTTGCGCTCGGTAACATCGCGCCCCACGCCGCGGAACCCGATGGGCCTGCCCTGCTCGTTCTTTATAAGGGAAATCGAGATCTCGGCATATCCGGTAGAGCGATCCTTGCGAATGGCCTTAAAGGCAAAACCCATATACGGTTCTCCGGTCTTATATACCCTGTTATAGGCCTCAAAGATGACTTTTACCTCATCCTGGCCCGGTGCGATAATGCTGAAGTTATGCCCGATCAATTCTTCCTTGGTAAAGCCAAGGTTGCGGCAGGTAGCCTCGTTAACGAAGGTGAAGTTGCCGGTCAGGTCTACTTCAATATATGAATCCTGCATATTTTCCAGTATAGTCCTGTATCTCTCCTCAGACAGGGCAAGCGCTCTCTCTGCCTGCTTGCGCTCCATGATATTACGTGACACTCCCTGCAACCCTATAAGTATTCCCTTGTCATTCCTAATGCTGGTTATGGAGTTCTCAAACCACAGGGTAGACCCATCTTTGTGATAATATTCTGACTCGATGATGATAACCCTACTGATATTGGCTTGCCCTGATTGCTCGTATTCAAGCTCACGTGCCAGCGCATCTTGGGCGATAGATAAAGATGCTGGCGTAAGTTGTTCCGTAACATCCTGCTTCATCCGTTCTTCCGGCGTAAATCCAAGTGCTGACTCAACTGATGGACTGACATAGGTCGTATGCAAATTCAAGTCCATCGTCCAGAGGATATCATGCGTATTGTTGGCAAGGAACCGGTATTTTAACTCGCTCTGCCGTAGCGCCTCCTCCGCCTGCTTGCTTGCGCTAATGTCACGCGTCACTCCCAGGATGCCCACCGCCTTGCCGGCCCCATCCCTTATGAAGCTGGCCCTTGTTTCGGTCCAGTATGGGGAGCCATCCTTACGGATATACTCGGCTTCGATGATATCAAGGTTGTTCGGTTGTTCCCGACCCGCTTCCTCGTTTGCCAAAGCCTCCATAAATATTTTGCTGAGCTTTTCCAGTGACTCCGGGGTAAACCTCTGCTCCATGGTGAGGTTGATAGCTTCCTCGGGCGTATGTCCCTGCATAGCATAGATAGACGGGCTGATATAAGTGGTATTCAGATTCATATCCGTTGTCCAGATAACATCGGATGCATTATCTGCCAGCAAACGGTACTTAGCCTCGCTGGCTT
>JAPLHK010000037.1:4781-32537 GCA_026389715.1 Chloroflexota bacterium | reverse complement strand
CGGTAATAGCCATGCGCAGGACAGTGAAAAAGGGGCCGGCCTTGAGGCCAAGTCCTTCGGCAAGCGGCCTGACAGATGTCTCCAGGTCACCGGCCCGCCATCCCTCAATACCGTCCAGTGCCTGCAGGGTTTTCTTTAGCACGTCGATGGCCTGGCCCTTCTCCAGCTTGCCCGGCAGCAGGCTGCTCTCATACTCCAGCACGTCGCTGAAGAAAAAATCTACCAGTGATGGTACTTCGGAAAGCAGCTTGGCCCGCTCTTGAACGAGCGGGGCTATTTGCTTCAGGTATAAGGCATCTATGGGCCGTTTCACGCCTGTGGGAAGCTCCCGTTCAACAAACGGCAGGCTCCTGTCGCTAAAATCCTGCGTACCCAGGGCTCGAATATACATGCCATTCATCCAGTCCAGCTTGGTTATATTAAAGACAGCGGCAGTCTTGCTGACGCGCTCAACAGAAAAATTCTTAATTATCTCCTCTACGGTCATTATCTCCGTCTTGTCGTCCAGCGACCATCCCAGCAGCGCGAGGAAATTTATCATAGCTTCAGGCAAATATCCCTGATCCCGGTATTCATTAATAGCAGTAGCCCCATGTCTCTTGCTGAGCTTTGATTTGTCAGGTCCCAGGATCATCGGCAGGTGTGCGAAATGCGGTGGTTGCCAGCCCAACGCCCGGTACAAAAGCACATGCCGCGGTGTGCTGGAAAGCCATTCCTCCGCCCTCAGAACATGCGAGATTTCCATGAAGTGGTCGTCCACTATATTAGCCAGGTGGTAGGTCGGATAACCATCCGATTTCAACAGCACGAAATCGTCCAGTGTGCTGTTGTCGAAGACGACTTCACCGCGGATGAGGTCCGCAATAGCCGTTTTACCTTCAAGAGGCGATTTAAAGCGGATGACCGGTACAGTCCCTTTGCGTTTCTCAGCGTCAACCTGTGCTTCACCCAATTCGCGGCAATGCCTGTCGTATCCAGGCGGCAACTTGCGTGCTATCTGGTCCTGCCGCATTTTGTCAAGCCTTTCCGGCGGGCAAAAACAGTAATAAGCCTTGCCTTCATCCACGAGTTGCTGCGCATATTTCTGATACATATCCAGCCGTTGAGACTGGAAATACGGACCCTCGTCCCAGTCCATACCAAGCCATTTGAGGCCACTCATCATATTTTCTGTGGCGCCCTCCACCTTACGTGCCTGATCAGTATCCTCGATACGTAATATGAAGATCCCGTTATTGTGGCGGGCAAAAAGCCAGTTAAAAAGCGCCGTCCGGATATTGCCCAGGTGGGGATGGCCTGTGGGACTGGGTGCAAAGCGTACCCTGACCGGCCCGTTCATATTATCTGATTCCTTCACCCGCCAGAGACTGGCTATAAACAACCTGCTTGACCGGAAGCTTAACCACGTAGGTGTCAGCAATCCTGTCGTGCAGTCCCTGTTTACGCCCGTCAAAAGCGATTAAAATAAAACCGATGCCCAGTGTAGCCATGCATAGCAGGCCGCCCAGGAAACGTATAAAGGCATTTCGCAGGTCGAGCGATGAACTGTCAGTACGTATTATCTTGATGCTCATGCTGAGTTTGCCGACCGTCTGCCCGGCCGTCGCCCAGCAGACCACGAAATAGACCGTGCAGCCTGCCAGGAAGACCAGCAGCATGCTTGCCATCAACCAGATGATGCCGGCAGAAACAGGCGCGCCCCTGGCGATATCGCCAAATGTATCAATCACCTTGTTAGTACCGGGAAATATCCAGAAAAATGATTGGGATATAACGCAATACAATACGTATAAACTGGCCACTAATAATAGGAAATCGATCAGCGCCGCAGCTAACCTGATCCAAAACCCGGCGTACTCCAGCGCGTACTCCTTCGGTTTCTCTTTCAACATTGACTCCTTACCGGCAGGCCAGTTACAACTGCTGGATGGCTGGAACGCCGTTTTAATGCTGTTACTATCTCGAGGGATATCGCTCAATGTGCAGAGGCCAGGGAGAGTTGCCTACTTTTCCTTGCCTTTACCTTTGGTGAGGGTTTTGTACATCTCCTCGTATTCCCTCAGGCTCTGCCTCAAACGCTCTGCCAGGAGTTCCGCCTGTTTGAGCTTGCCGCGTGTCTCCTCAATTTGAGAAGTGATGTTAAAAAGCAACTCATTACGCCTGTTCGCGGCATCAACTTCAAACGTGGTGAAATCTTCCGGACCCTGTTGTTGAGGGGCATTTGCCAGCTGATTGTAGACGTCACCCTGACCCGCCGTGGGATCTTTTTTTGTCTGCCCGAATCTATCTTGCGGTCTCATTTCCGAAACCTCTCTTTTAACTAAAATTTATCACATCCGCAGACTAAATAGCAAAAAGCACCGGTTTACCGTTTTTGCATCGAAGCCAGCACATTGCTCAAATCATCCGGTAATGCACAGGAGAATGAACGCGTTTGCCCGCTTCCCGGAAGCCGTATCTCCAGGTAATGAGCATGCAGGAATTGACGGTTCAGAAGCTTGGATTTCAGGCCATAGACCGGGTCACCCAAAACCGGGTAGCCGATAGCTGAGAGATGTACCCGTATCTGGTGGGTCCTGCCGGTCTGAATACGCACTTCCAACAGTGAATATCCATCAATATATTGTTTCACGCTGTAGTCTGTCCTGGCCTGACGTCCCCGGGATACAACAGCCATACGTCTGCGGTCAGCAGGGTCCCTGCCTATGGGTGCATCGATGGCGCCCCGCTCAGGTACGATTTTACCCTTGACCAGTACAAGGTATTTTTTTAATACCGAGCGGGATTTAAACTGCTCAATCAGGTTAAGCCTTGCCTTTTCATGCCTGGCAATGACCATCAGTCCCGATGTATCTTTGTCTAGCCTGTGCACTATACCCGGCCGCGGGGAATCACCGAAGGTTGACAGGTCAGGGAAACGTTTCAGCATCGCATTTACCAGCGTATGACGGGGATGGCCGGGCGCGGGGTATACCGTCAAGCCTGCCGGCTTGTTGATCACGGCCAGGTCAATATTTTCGTATATAACTTCAAAAGGGATATCTTCTGCAGCAATCTGCGCCGGCTCAGCGGGAGGAATGACGATTTCGATACGGTCATGGTACCTGAGCTTGGCGGCAGGGCGGGAGACCTGTCCGTTCACCCGGATACAACCTTCTTCGATAAGCTTCTGCAGGTGTGAGCGCGTCAGTCCGATGGAGGATGCCGCCAGGTATTTGTCCAGCCTCACACCATCGGCTTCAACTTCAATAGTCTTTTTTTCCGGCTTCCGGTCCTGGCTCATGCTTTTTCCCGAACGTGCTTAGTGCAACTACTGCCAGCAGGATTGCCCCGGTGGTAATGGCAGAATCAGCTACGTTGAAGGCCGGCCAATAGAAGTTGTCCCAAAGCCTCACATAGATAAAGTCGGTCACATGCCCCAGCCTCAAGCGGTCTATCAGATTACCCAGGGCGCCGGCAAAAATAAGGCTCAAGGCTATACCACCTGCCAGGCCAAGCTGTTTAAGGTAGCGAAAAAACAGCAGCACTACTACCAGTCCGGCCGCGGCTGCGATGCTCAACAGGAAAGCCTGGTCGGTAAACAATCCGAAAGCCGACCCTGTATTCTGTACATGTACAATGGTCAACCGTCCCATCGCTGGTAACGAACCACCCAGCGGTACATTATCACGAATCCACTGCTTGCTGACCTGATCCAATACGATAACTATGGTCACGATTACCAGGAAGATCAGGATATTCCACCACTTCCCTATATGAAGCGGTGCTTTCTTCATAAACCATCTCTGCCCGCATGCTTCACAATGAAGAGCCTGCTATCATTAGTGTCCCACATATCTCAGCCGCTAATTCTAACTCAGGCACAATTACATAACAAGCTGGTCGAGCATGGACCGTACCTGCCTGATAGTATCGACCGCCTGCCCCCTCCAGTGGTTATTAGCGAAAATAAACGTATTCTCCGCTTCCCGGCTTATTTGACTTATCCCGGGCATCCACCCGGCTAATTCGTCACTGCGGTACGTATAATCATACCGTTCCCAAGCGTGCTCATGCTTCCACCACTTGGAAGCGTTGCGGCCGTGAAAGCGGATGTATCCGTTTCGCCCGGTCACTTCAACTACGGGCGGAAGCAACCCGGGAAGCTGCGGTTCATCAACGCAGCAAAAGGACACGTTGTTCTGCCTCATCCAATCAAACGTTCCCGGATTTAGCCAGGCCCCATTACGAAACTCGATAACCAGCGGTAATTCACCCATCCAGTCCCTCAACCTCGCCAGGTAGTCGCGGTTAGCGTTAACATAATTGAAGCTGTAGGGAAACTGCGCCAGGATACATCCCAGCTTCTCGGCCTCAATCAGCGGTTGTAGTACCCGGATAAATGACTTACAGGCCTCCTCAGCATGTTCACGATTATGGGTTATCTCCCGGTTGGCCTTCACCGAAAAAAGAAATCCCCCGCCAGTTTTCCTGGCGAGGGATTCCATTGCAGACACGCCTGGTAGAGTGTAATAGGTTGAGTTCAATTCCAGCGCATTGAATTCCTGCGCATAATAGCTCAGCCAGTTCCTGCGCGGCAGGCCCGCCGGGTAATAAATACCGATCCAGTCATCGTAGCTGAAGCCACTCGTGCCGCAGTAAAACACATCACTCTATCCGCATATTAATCTGTGTATCTTAGCGGTCGATCAGGGCGAGGATACCCCAGACGATAAGGAAAATACCAAGGATCCATTTGGCCATATCAAACCAGAAAATAAGTAAAATGCCGGCGATAATCGCCAGGACAGCTTTGGCCGTATTGCTCATGGAGAAATGCTTGCTTGCCATTAAATGAAACCCTCCTTATTAAAATGTACACGAAATGATAGTGATTTGAATCCGTGGTGTCAAACTATAATAAAGCGGCGGGCCTTTCGGCCCGCCGCTCTTTCAGCTAATTTATTATCCTGCTTAGACTTCGCGGAATTCGCCTTCCACCGTGCCTTCGTCCTTGGGCGGGGGAGGAGTTCCGCCGCCTTCTGAACCCGGCTCACCGGGGCCTCCACCCGGGGGAGGCGTGTTATGCTGGTAAACGGCAGAACCGATTTTCTGCATAGAATCGTTAAGAGACTGCAGGGCACTCTTTATATAGCTTATATCCGTCCCCTGCAGGGCTGAACGTGTGGCAGCGATCTTCCCTTCCACCTCGCTCTTAAGGTCGGCAGGGATTTTATCCCCGTATTCCCTGATAGTCTTTTCAGCAGAATACACGGTTGCTTCAGCTATATTCTTAGTCTCGACTTCTTCCTTTTTACGCGTGTCCTCAGCCGCGTGCGCGTCGGCCTCACGGCGCATTTTCTCCACCTCATCCTTGTTAAGGCCGCTGGAAGCAGTGATGGTTATCTTCTGTTCTTTGCCGGTGCCTTTATCCTGAGCGCGGACATTGAGAATACCGTTAGCATCAAGGTCAAAGGTCACTTCGACCTGGGGTACGCCGCGCGGTGCAGGCAGTATTCCGTCCAGAATAAACCTGCCCAACGTCTTATTATCTCCGGCCATCGGGCGCTCGCCCTGTAGCACATGTATCTCGACGCTCGGCTGATTATCCGCGGCCGTGCTGAACACCTGGCTCTTGGAAGTCGGAATAGTCGTATTCCTGGGAATCAGCGGGGTCATCACACCTCCCAGTGTTTCGATGCCCAGCGTAAGCGGCGTCACATCGAGCAGGAGTATGTCTTTCACATCTCCCTTGAGCACACCGCCCTGTATAGCCGCACCCAGTGCCACAGCTTCATCCGGGTTGATGCCCTTAATCGGCTCCTTGCCGAAGAATTGCCGGACTAATTCCTGTACCTTGGGCATGCGTGTCTGTCCCCCCACGAGGATGACATCAGTGATCTGTGCCGCGGTCAGTCCGGCATCGGACAGCGCTTTTTTGCACGGCTCGATACTGCGCTCAAGCAGGTCAGCCGCCAGTTGCTCGAGCTTGGCACGGGTCAGGGTTATATTTAAATGTTTGGGGCCGGATGCGTCGGCCGTGACGAAAGGAAGATTGATTTCCGTCTGACCGGTGGTCGAAAGTTCCCTCTTGGCTTTCTCAGCGGCATCTTTCAGTCTCTGCAGCGCCATCTTATCTTGCCGGAGATCGATGCCCTGTTCTTTCTTAAACTCATCTATCAGGTAGTCCATGACCTTCAGGTCGATATCGTCACCGCCCAGGTGAGTATCGCCATTGGTTGACTTAACCTGAAAAGTGCCCTCTCCAAGCTCGAGGATAGAGATGTCAAATGTACCACCACCCAGGTCATAGACAGCGATCATCTCCTCTTTTTTCTTATCCATGCCATAGGCCAGCGCCGAGGCTGTCGGTTCATTCACAATGCGGATAACGTTAAGGCCTGCTATGGTGCCGGCGTCTTTGGTGGCCTGCCTCTGGCTGTCGTTGAAGTAAGCAGGGACTGTGATCACCGCATCGGTGACTTTATCACCCAGGAAAGCCTCCGCATCTAATTTCAGCTTCTGCAGTATCATGGCGGAGATTTCGGCCGGGCTGTATTCCTTGCCCCCCATGATAACCTTGGCATCCCCATTAGATGCCTCGACTATCTTGTAAGGCAGGCGCTTGATGTCATTCTGCACTTCAGCATCCTTGAATTTCCGGCCTATCAGGCGTTTGATGCTGAATATGGTGTTCTCCGGGTTGGTGATAGCCTGCCGCTTGGCAAGCAGGCCTACCTGCCTTTCTCCCTTTTTATCTATAGCAACAACTGACGGCGTCAGGCGCTCACCCTCCCTGTTTGTAATAATGACCGCTTCGCCGCCCTCCATCGTGGCTACCAGGCTGAAGGTTGTCCCGAGATCAATACCTACTGTTCTACCCATTTTATCCTCCTGTACTTTATATTGAATTCATTTATACCGGTTACATCACTAAATAATATTGCTGCATCACTGTTTGCCGTCGCCGGATGCCGCGTCTTCCTCCTGATTTCCCCTGCCTACCGCAACCTGCGATGCCCTAAGTACCTTGTCCTTCATAATATATCCCTTCCTGTGCTCAGAGATAACCGTCCCTTCTGCTCCATCCGCATAGGTAACAGCCTCATGAAGATTGGGATCAAAAGGTTTGCCCACGCATTCAATCTCTATGCATCCATGCGCCCTCAACGCGTCCTGCAACTGGCGTTGAATTATGCGGAAACCTTCGACCCAGGTCGAGCCGCTATATTGCGGGTCCACCATAGTAAAGGCACGTTCCATATCATCTATGGCCGGCAAAATCGACCTGATCAGTTCAGCATTCGACCATTTCAACGATTCCTGTCTGTCCTGTTCATTCCTCTTCTTCAAATTCTGGTAATCTGCCCGTGCTTTCAGAGCATCTGCCAGGTATTCAGCAGCTTTTTTCTTTTCTTCTAAAAGAGCTTCCTTGAGGTCCTCGATGTTTTCATTTTCCTGGGTAACGGGTTCCTCTGCCAAAATATCCTCCTACCTGGATAAATTACTTGTTAATCGTCACGGCAAACCCTGGCAACAAGCTCACTTAACAGACCGGAAATATAATTTACGGCCGAAATAGCTTTAGAGTAGTCCATCCTCTTGGGACCGATAATTCCAACGGTACCACGGGCCTGGTCGGGGACGCCGTAATTGCTCACGACAAGGCTTAGATCGCGCAGAGACGATTCACGGTTTTCTCCGCCTATGATGACCCTGACGCCATCTTCTGTAACCTGCCAGTCAATAACTTGCTTTAACCAGCCTTTGGCCTCTAAAAGTTCAAGTACGCCCAGCATCCTTTCCCTTTGTACGAACTCCGGTTGACCCAGCATCAGCCGCAAACCCTCAAGATATGAATTGTCATATTCAATCATATCTTCACCGGCCATTATGTCCGATATGGTGCCCAGTATTTTTTTCTCCAGCGGCGATAAATCTATTTTGTTACCTGCAATCTGCTTTCGCGTTTTACCGGTATATTCCCGGTTAAATTTAACAGCAGTATCGCCTAATTGCTGCTGGCTCACCGTCTCATTAAAGCCAAGAGTCTGACGTCGCAGCACCGCGTTGCTTAATATAAGCACCATCATCGCCATATACTGGTTCATCTCCACCAGTTCGATATGCTTGAACTTGCATTCTACAGATTTCGGGAATGTCACAATGGCAGCGTTGCCTACAAGTTGAGACATAGCCGTGGCAGCGATTTTCAGCAGCCGGTCATATTCATCAACAGCAGCGTCCATCAACTGGCGGATACGCCTTTGGTCATCGCCGGGCAGACCTGCCTGTCCCGAGATCGTTTCCACGTAGAACCTGTATCCTTTATCCAGCGGTACGCCGCCGGAAGAGGTGTACGGCCTGGTAATAAAGCCTTCCTCCTCGAGAGAAGCCATGTCATTGCGAATTGTAGCAGGGCTTACCCCGAGGCTGTAATGGCGCAGAATTGCCTCTGATGCCACCGGCGTGGCTGTGGCAATGTATTCGCTAACTATTATTTTTAAAACCGAGTCCCGTCTTTTAAAGGCAGCCTTGCTCATTTTTTAGCACTCTCCGCTTTAGACTGCTAATTTACTATATAATGTAGCACCCCTGCAATAACAAGTCAAAATAATATAAACGACAGGGCGACTGCGTGCAGCCGCCCTGATATCATCAACTTGTTAAGATCATTTATGCTTATTTTGCTGACGCAGTTACCTCTAAGACAGCATCTGTCCACTGTACATTTTGTGCAAGATTATTGCCGTTATAAGGTTTCAGAAAACGGGCTTCCACCTGGAACCTCTCCAAGCGGTTAGCAACATCATTGATCAGCTCCGGCGTCACATCGTACTCATCCTGTGCCTCGTTCTTGCCATAACCTGCATTTTGTAATGGTCCTCCACCCACAACGCTAAACCCAGGCATTGTACCTATCGGCCAGCTAAAGTGCCATATCTGGAATAAACCGAGGCCGGTTACAGAATCAAACGGATCGTTTCCCACGACTTTCTTGCCAATAAGTTTCAGCCTTGCCTGCTTTATATCCATCCCCGTAAGCGGAAATATGTTGAAGCTGAAAAATGCACGATATCCAACATTTTTATCGTCGTCGCCTGCCTTGAAATAGCTGGTGTCCTTGTCGCCCTCAGATGTAACAGTGCCGCTCTCCTTGGGCACCATATTGAAGGTCTGGACACCACTCGGGGCAGCCACCGGTATCACTATCTCCTGCCTGGTCTCGGCGCCCTTGCCGTCACCGGCTATTACGAAAACGCTGTAGTTACCGCCTTTGCTGGGTGAAGTCCAGGAAACTCTGTTGCCTTCACCGCTCAGGGTACCGTCCCTGGCTTCCCATCTGTATTGTACCGAATCCCCATCCTGATCGCTGGCAATGCAAGTCAGGGTTGTCCGCGACGCAAATTGCAGCGCGGCAGGATCCGCGGTCAGGCTGGTAATAGTTGGGGGATGGTTCGCGCTGACCGTGATTTGTACAGTAGACTGTTGTGTTCCACCCTTGCCATCGTCAACTGTAAGTTTAATCTCATAAGTACCGAAATCTTTCGGTGCACGCCAGGTTGTGTTGGCCCTGCCGTTTTCGACAAATTCCCCCCCTGTAGCCGTCCATTTAAAATTGATTATATCCCCGTTAGGATCGGAAACCACGCTCTGTAAATTTACAGTACCCCCGGGATAAGTCTGGTTTTGTGCGGCCGTTAAAGAAGCGATAACGGGTGGCAGGTTACCCGTGGGGGCTGCGGGGGTTGCGGGCGCCTGATTGGCCACCCGTACGCAGGCTACCGTTAAAATCAGGCTGACCACAGTCAACAAAATTGCCGCATACAGTATCTTACTTTTACACATCTCAAACCTCCAGTACTTTTTTACATTTTACGGTGCAAAGCTTATCATCAATATAAGGTCTGGCCACTCGATACAATCAATGGAATTATTGGCATTGCTGGCTTTATCGAATCGCGCTTCCACCTGAAGCCTGCTGGCTCCGGCAGCTACCAGACCCCCGGCGCTGTAGAAATTATCACCTGTAATATTGTAATCGGGCAACCCCTCGCCGTAATTAACCTTCCAGAGCCTGAGTCCGCCCAGGGTATTGAAGGGGTCGCCGGTGATATTTCCCGGACCAAATTTCAGCTTAGCCAGCCTCACATTGGTCTTATTTAGCCCGAAAATATCAAAGCTGAAAAAAGCGCGGTAGGTAAGGTTCTTTTCGTCATCGCCTGCCCTGTACCTGGTGGTGTCCTTATCGCCGGTCGAGGACACCGTTCCGCTTTCGGGCCTGACCTGCTTGATGGTAATCTCATTGCTGGATGGTGATACGTTGACCGTAATTGTCTGCTTCGACTCCGCGCCTTTGCCGTCGCTTACCGTGCAGGTGATGCCGATATCACCATTCTTATTGGGAGCTATCCATGAGACCTTGTTGCCCGACCCTGAAATGGTCCCGTCCCCGGCGCTCCAGCTATACCGGACGATATCACCGTCGGGATCATTAGCGACGCAGGTAATGGTGGCGCTTCCGCCCGGCAGAACATTTTGCCGGTCCGATGACAGGCTGGTTATGAGGGGAGCCCGGTTACTGGATACCGTAATTGAGGTCCGGGCCTGGGCCAGGCCTCCTTTGCCATCTTCCACCGTCAAGGTTATCTCATAGACACCGTTTTGCGACGGCGCCTGCCAGATGTTATTTTGCCCCGATCCACCGAAACCCCCACCGCTCGCTGACCACTTGTAATTCAAAGTTCCGTTCCCCGGGTTAATTACCGAACTTTCGATAGCCACCGTTCCGCCGGGGGTAGTCTGGTTCTGCACAGGATTTAAACTCTGGATGCTAAGTTGCTGATTGCCCTGAGGCGCCGCAACTTTAACACAGGAGACCAGGCCAAACGACAACAGCACCAGGGGAATTAATACAAATACGAGGATGCTTCTTCGATCCATTTTTACTCTATCCTCCTCCCTGAATTTTGTAAATGCAGTATAACCAAATTACCCTGTAATGACAATCTGAACGATATTCATTTTGCCGAACCTGTTATCAGGTAATCCCGTGCTTTCCAGGCATCCGGCGACGTCAATTGCGCGCTGAAATTCCATATTTCCCCGGGCTCGAGAAACCCACGGTATGTCGATGCTGTCC
The DNA here is from genome assembly GCA_026389715.1 of Chloroflexota bacterium. Taxonomy (GTDB): domain Bacteria; phylum Chloroflexota; class Dehalococcoidia; order GIF9; family UBA5629; genus CAIMUM01. Next base: position 21,415 of record JAPLHK010000037.1, on the reverse strand, counting down.
CAATTATATTCTTCTGCTCGTCATAGAATGTAACTTCTATCACAGGGTTATCGATAGGTACCTTGCTGCTATTCCTGGCTGCGCCGGAAACTATCGCTACGCTCTTAGTGCTATTCAGATCACCCGTAAATTGCCGCACGCTAAGCTGATGGCTGATAATATCCAGGCCGGCGCTTGTAGCGCAGGCCATACATGGCAGCACTAATAAAACAACCTGCAGCAATAGCCAGTAACGGTATCTATGTGAGCCTGTAATCATCTGACTGCAAGTATATACGAACCCTGCATTCCCCACAATATGCTCCGGTCTCTATTTACTGAACGTCGATATGCTGTACTTGCCCACTTTCCACGCTTCCTGCCCCTTGAGCTCAACACTGAAATTCCAATTCTCGCCGGGCTCCAAACGCCTGCAACTGCTCGAATATACATCCAGCTTATTCCCCTCGAAATCGTAGAATGTCACACTGACCCCGCAATCTTCCAAAGGCCAGGCGCCGGTGTTCCTGGCTACTCCTTTTACGACGGCAACGCTCTGCGCCGCATCGGTTGTATACTCGGATACTACTATATTGTGCTCAATAACCTGAAAGCCCGTTCCGGGTATGCATCCCGTAATACCTGCAAGCAACAATAATCCAACCAGACACGCCCGGAATTTAAAACGCACTTTACCTGTTACCTGCAACATTTGCTGGGGTCGCGCACAATAACAGTGACTGTGATTGTCTTATTAGCGGAGTTGCCGCGGCCATCGTCCACCGTGGACATAATATGAAAATCACCATAGGTCCTGGGAGCTTCATATGTAATCTTTGCCCCGTCGCCAGCAGGGTCTTTGATGATTGTGCCATTGTCACACGCCCAGTTGTATTTCAATGCGGCGCCGTCCGGGCTGCTGGCAGAGCAGGTTACAATAGTATTACCCAGCGGATAAAGAGTGGTATGCTCGGCAACAAGCGATGAAATAAGCGGCGCATGCGTATTAATACTTGCGGCAGCACATCCCACTGCGGAACTGGCAAGCATAACCGTTAACAAGAGTACAAGTAAAGGTTTATAAATCTTCAAAGCGATCTCCCTGCAACATTTAATAAATCAAACGTATATATGATAAATTTGGCCGTGTTTTTTAGCAAATTGAGTTTGTGAAATCCGTTCCTGTTAATGTATGCTTTATACAAATAATGAACGAGGTTTGCCATGTCCGACTTTCAAGCCAAAATCGAAAACCTTCTGAAAAGAACAGCCGCAAATAATATCTGGAGGCAGAGGGAATGCATCAACCTGATACCCTCCGAGTCGAGCCCGAGCCTTTTGGTGAAGCTGTGCGAGATATCAGACCCGGCTGGCCGTTATGCCGAACACCGGACAATGAAGGGCAAGGAAATCTACTTTTACCAGGCAACCGATTTCATCCGCGATGTCGAAGATGAACTGAGAAAAGAACTTCAACTTTATTTCGGCTGCAGCAATATAGAATTGCGCCCTATCAGCGGCAACATGGCCAACGAGGTTGTTTTTAAGGGCATCGTCAAATACCTTAACCGCGAAAAACCCAGGAACCAGCCTTTGCGCAAGATGCGCGCCGTTATCAACAACGACCTTACCAAGGGTGGCCACCTGAGCGCACAGCCGATGGGCGCACTTTTCAATTTCGTTGCCGATAACCTTGAGACGGGACGGGAGAACGTCTACCACTTCCCTGTTCTGCAGGATAACCCCTATAAAGCCGATACAGGCAAGCTGGGCGACCTCATACAATCCGTTAAACCGGAACTAATAATATTCGGCAAGAGCATGTTCCTCTGCAAAGAACCGGTAAGTTTCGTTTCGGAAATCGTCAGCAAAATGGACCCGCGGCCCATTCTGATGTTCGACATGGCACATGTGCTTGGCCTCTATGGCGCCTTTCAGTCACCGTTCGCGGAGGGCGCCGATATAGTGACAGGCAGCAGCCATAAGACTTTCTTTGGACCGCAAAGAGGCGTTGTTGCCGGAAACATTAAACAGGGAGCAGGCCTTGAGAAACTCTGGATAGAGATCAAGAGCCGTGCTTTCCCGGGTTCAACCAGCAACCACCACCTCGGCACTCTGCTCGGACTGCTGCTGGCCACCTATGAAATGAACGAATTCAAACAGGCTTACCAGGAGCAGGTAATTGCGAACGCGAGGGCCTTTGCCAGGGCGCTTAACAACCTCGGCATAAAAGTTGAGGGTGCTGCTGCTGAAGGCTTTACTGAAACACACCAGGTGGTCATCCGTGTCAGGCAATATGGACTGGGTGAAGACATCGCCCGCAGGCTTGAAGATAACAATATAGTTACCAACTACCAGGCGCTGCCGGATGATGATAGCTTCATTGGCTCCAGCGGCATCCGGATGGGCACGCAGGAGATGACGCGCTTCGGCATGAAGGCGGCAGATTTCGAGAAGTTAGCGGAGTTAGTGGCAGATTGCATCATATCGAATAAACTGGTAAAGAATAACGTGAAGAAATTGCGCGGTAATTTCCTGGCAATGCAATATTGCCTTTCCCCGGAGAAGACTATCAGCTTGGCAGCCGGGGTTTTATCCTCCATCCTCCCCGGGGACCCATATCTGAACAAATTTGCCGACAATTTGAAATCTCTGGCCGGCGCTATTGAACCAGCACATTGAGCTTGAAGGTCTGCACAGCCTTCTCACCGCCCTGCCAGTTCCTGCTGTATTCAAGATATACAGTGCTTGTGCCCAGCCCCATTGCCTCAAAGGTCCAAACGGCATTTCCAGGGACGCCTACCATGCCTGTATCAGCCGGCGCTACGAATTTATAGCTCTTCTGTTCAAGTACCTGGGGGTCGCCAATCTGCGCTTTCTCAGACCACTGGAAACCGGTAGTGGGATTGGAACAGAGTGTGACTACAACTTTATTGCCCATTTTGACACTGATATCCTGGACGATATTGGCCTGCTTGGAAAACTGGTCACATGTCACAGTAACGGGAACTTCTGCCTTAGCGGCAGGGGCACATCCACACACCAAAAGCAGGACGAGCGTTAAACCTAATGCAATTGTACTTTTAGCCATATCTTCCTTACCTCCTCAATTACATATCTGTAATATTCAGGCCATTTTAAACTGAACTGCCTGAGTTTTCAATAAACCGGTACCGGATTTTATTTTTCTTGACAACTGTAAATGCCAAGAATACAATTTGCCAACAATCGTACCGTAATATGTCTACAAATTGAAAAATAACTGGCAGGTCAGGCCGGGTGACAAATTCGGCCGGCCTAAGAGACTTAAAATCCGGCCTTTGCGGCGCGTCCTGCGTACCACGCATCTGTTCAGCATTGCTTACGGTGATGTAGGATCGTCAATTTACTATGCGCTGGGTGTTGTCGCCCTGGCCGCCAGCGGCGCGACTCCTTTAGCGCTCGGGCTTGCGGGCATAGTCTTCGTATTCACAGCTCTATCTTATGCTGAAGGTACCGCGATGTTCCCCGAATCCGGCGGGTCGGCCAGCTTTGCACGTCACGGTTTCAATGATTTCACAGGATTCGTAGCAGGCTGGGGGCTGATGTTCGGTTATATAGTAACCATCGCTATTTCATCATTCGCTATCCCGTCGTACCTGGGCCTGTTTTGGGCGCCGCTAAAAGCATCCCCGGTCGTGATGACAACTTGCGCCATGCTGATCGTTGCTTTCTTGATGACCATAAATGTCATCGGCGTCAGAGAATCGTCCCTCTTAAATATCGCCCTGGCCATCCTCGACCTGGCCACGCAGTTGCTTTTAATTACACTGGCACTGCTATTTTTCTTTAACCCGCAGATCATTATCGAGCGTGTTTTGAACTATTGGCCTTCACCTCAGGATATGCTCTTCGGTATAGCTATCGCCGCCATTGCCTTTACAGGACTGGAGACCATATCGCAAATGGCCGAGGAAACCAAGCGGCCCGAGGTGCGCGCACCCCGCGCATTGATCATAATGACCATAGTTGTACTGCTTGTTTATGCTGGGATTTCCGTTTCAGCTTTCTCCACGATGACTCCCACCGAACTGGCACAGAACTGGTCAACCGACCCTATAGCGGGTATCGCCAGCAAACTTTCACTGGGAATGGTCGCGGCAGACATGGTAGCCAAGCAGGCATACAGCGCACACTCCCTGTTCTGGTAGCTGTACTGGCGGCAACCATCCTCCTGATAGCCACCAATGCAGGCCTGCTCGGCATCTCCAGGCTGTCATTCTCGCTGAGCAGATTCAAGCTGGTGCCGGAGGTAATGGGCAGCGTGCACCACAGGTTCAAAACACCTTATTTTTCCATCATCTTATTCTCCGGTATCGCCATTGTTTTACAATCACCCGGATTCTTTATCCCCAATATGTACTCAAACCTGGGCGGACTTTATGCTTTCGGTTCCATGTTGTCGTTTGCAATTGCGCATGCTTCAATACTGGCGCTGCGCGTGAAGATGCCGGAAATCGAAAGGCCTTTCAAACTGGGGTTGAATATCAGGTTCAAGGGACGTGACCTGCCGCTGACGGCCATACTGGGCCTGCTTGGAACCATTTTAATCTGGATAGTAGTGGTCATAATGCAGCCGTATAGCCGCTGGATCGGGTTCGCATGGATGGGCGTCGGTGTATTTATTTACTGGTACACGCACAGGCATGGTAAAGCGGGCAACGATAAGACAGCCAGCAATGCAATTGAAACTGCAGTTTCATCGTGATTGGATTAACGTAGATAGCCACACTATAATGGTAATTGATAATTATGGACATTGACAGGATATTAGTTGCCGCGCGCGGCAACGGAGTCGACCAGGTAGCTGTAGAATTGGCGTGCAAGATTGGAGGGAAATCGAAGGCTAAAATATATATCGTTTATGTCCTTGAGGTTAACCGCAGCTTACCCGTCGATGCTATAATAAGACCTGATATCGAGGCCGCCGAAAAGGTACTGCTCGAAGCTGAAGAGTATGCGCAGGCACATGATTTCGAAGTCGAAACGGAGATTATCCAGGCGAGGGATGTCGGCCCTGCGATAATTGAGGTTGCCCGCCAAAACAACGTTGATCTCATTGTAATGGGCATGAGCTATAAAAAGAGATTTGGCTCTTTCACCATGGGCAATGCCGTTCCGCACGTTTTAGAAGAAGCGCCCTGTAGAGTATTGATATGCCGGGAACCGAAAGCTTAAAACACAATAAACTTGTGATTGTCATCATGGGTTGCGGCCGGGTGGGCGGCAAACTGGCCTCCATGCTGGATGCCGCAGGGCACAGGGTAACCGTGCTTGATATAGACGGCTATAGCTTCAGAAGGTTACCTCCCACTTTCAGCGGGACGGCCCTCATCGGCAATGGGACGGATGAAGATATGCTGCGCAAGGCAGGCATCGAGGGAGCCAGCGCCTTCATAGCCCTGACACAGGGTGATAACCGTAACGTCATGGCCGCGCAGATAGCCAAGCACGTATTCAAGGTGCCCAGGGTAATATGCCGGATCTACGATCCCCTGAGAAAGGATATCTATGAGCAACTGGGGCTGGAATCCATCAGCCCGACCGAGGTCTTCGCAGACCTGCTGTTCAACAGGCTGGAGAATGTTAAATAATGGCTAAATCGCTGTATATTGTTATTGTTGGCGGAGGCAACATCGGTTATTACCTGAGTAAGGCGCTGTTGAACCAGGGACATGAGGTATTGATAATAGAAAAGGATGTGCGGAAATGTGAGCGGCTGGAAGACGAACTGGGCAGTTGCTGCATGCGGGGAGACGGATGCGAGACGGCCGTATTATCGGAGGCGGGACTTAACAGGGCGGATGTTTTAATTGCTACGGCCAGCCAGGACGAGGATAACCTGGTTTCATGCCAGGTTGCCAAGCACCGCTTTAAAGTGCCGCGCACTATAGCGCTGGTCAACAACCCGATAAACGACAGGATCTTTAAGAAACTCGGGGTAGACGCCACGATATCGGTAACCAACACGATACTGGAGCACGTTGAACAGGAGATACCGGCGCACCCCTTGATTCATCTTCTGACCATGAGCGGGCAGATGGAGGAGGTCGTGGAGTTGCTCATCACCAGGGACTCTCCCTCAGTCGGCAAATCAATTGGTCAGGTAAGGTTGCCGGCAGATACTACCATCGCCTTAGTCATGCGTGAAAACGAGCGACCGAGGATACCTGATGCCTCCACAGTTCTCAGGGAAAACGACCGTGTAATCGCGCTAACCACAATGGACAGCGAAAAAATCCTTGAGAAGCTGCTGCTGAGTTAAATCCCTATACTGACAGCCGCGGCAACCCCTCTTTCAACTTCTCATAGGTGGTTTTCAGCCCCTCGGATATAACCCGCGTATCTGCCACCACAGACATAAAATTATGGTCCCCGTTCCACCGCGGCACGACGTGTGTATGTATATGTCCTTCCAGTCCCGCTCCGGCCACCTTGCCAAGGTTCATTCCGAGATTAAACCCGTCGGGTTTGATCTCGGCAGTTAGCAGCCTGATGCATAGCTGCACAAGTCTGATATGCTCATCAGCCTCCTTCGCATTAGCTTCCGTCACATTGCCGATATGGCGGTAAGGAGCTACCATTAAATGACCCGGCGTATAAGGATAGGCATTTAAAATTACGAAGTTGTATTTGCCGCGGTACAAAATATAATTGGCTTCATCTCTCTTTTCCGCCGGTTTATCGCATAATATGCAGCCTTTATCTTTGCCTGCCTGCAGTATGTATTGCATTCGCCAGGGCGCCCAAATTTTCCTCATCTCGGGAGTACCTCGATATACTAATTTTCATCATTGTAGCACGATTATTGACTTTACCGCTCAACATTGATATCTTTGTTTTAATTGCGTATGTCTCCGGTTGATATTAGTTACTTCGCCCGCGGCAACATTTCGGGAAGCTTCAAGAAGGAGATTTCCGAAGTCCTTAACGACTGTTATCAGAATTTTAGTCAGCGGGTACCCTACAAGATCGAGGTCTATGCATTCGATAGCGAAGAAAACCTCAACAGCTTCCTGCGCGAGGAAAAGTTCAAGCTGGGCATGTCCTTCAATACTGTTGACGATGCCTCAGCCTGTACATACGAGGTGCTGCGTGGCTATCCGCGGCTGTTGATATGCAACGAGCGACTGTCCAGATACAGCAAGCTGGCCAGGGCAGGCGCAATCCGTCACGAGGTTGCGCACACGGTTCTGCACGGTGCGCTTGAATACAGCATCTTTCAAATACCTGAGGACTGCCGGCATACGGCTACGGTAAAAGGAATCGAACCTGATAAGCTGGAGGAGATATTCTTTCAGCTTTCGCTGGGGGTAAAAGACTACGAAGCGACCCGGTTATTGATCGCTAACGACTACATTCACTGCCAGTTCGCTTACGCGCGGGAATGGATTCAGCCGGCAGAGGATGACAAGGCCGCCTGGAGCATTTCGCGGACGAGCAGGCAGACCCGCTTTGTCTATGAGAGCGCGTTGATGCGTCCTATACTTTTCACCAACCCGTTGCTTTCACTGCCCAAATCGAAAAAGGTGCCGGCAGAAGAACAGTTGCAGCTGGGCGCTAAAATGGAGCAGATGATCTCTATGCTGGGTGAGGCTGAGGAGAATAAGGTCCTCAAAGTAGCCGAGGCAATCATTGAATGTATTAGCGAAGATACGCATAATAATATCGACGCAGCGTTCCATCAACTCATCAACTTAATTTAATATTAGTCTAACCAGAGGCGGGTATCTATGAAGTTCCACAATTCAGTCAGATTACAGGACAATGTTTATGGCTATATCTGGCAGGGCATGGGCAATAACTGTAACACTACGGTAATTACGGGAGCCCTGAAGGGGGATAAGCCGCATATCATCGTCGACCCCGGTCATATCACCAACGAAGCCGGGGAAGACTGTATCGGGAGCCTCGAACAGGCAATGACACAGGATAATATCAAAATGCAGGAGATCGGGTTGATAATCAATACTCACAGCCATCCCGATCACTGCCAATCAAATGAATTGATCATTAACCGGAGCGGGGCCCAGGTAACCCTTTCTGAAGAAGAGGATAAATTCAGGAACACCGTCGGTGAGCGCATGTATACCATGTTCGGCATGAAACCGCCTCATTTCACTCCTCTCTTCTTCCTCAAAGAAGGTGAACTTGACCTCGGCAAGGATGGGCTCAAGATTCAGGTAATACTGACGCCGGGCCATTCACCCGGGTCGGTATGCCTGTATCTGCCGGACACCAAAATATTGATAACCGGCGATGTAATCTTTTATATGAGCGTTGGCAGGACCGATTTCCCGGGAGGGGACACACTGATGCTGAAAAAGAGCATAGACAAGTTGGCCGTTTTGGACGTAGAGTTTCTTGTTCCAGGCCATAATACCGAACCCAATGGGATAATCCGGGGCAAAGACAGGATTAAGCGTAATTTCGAAGCGGTACAGATGTTTTTCTGAGCTGGTTAGCGACTATGGAACCCGACGAAAAAATACAGGCTGCCATCAGCAATACTTTTGTACTGCGCTTTCCCAGACAGCAACTGGCAACCTTCGGCATTACCAATATCTATTACTACATGGTTACGGAACTGATGCCCGAAGTGAATGTAGTCAGGGAAGGCCGCGTTATAGCTGCAAGGCCTAAAATCATCACCCCCGCCTATCTTATGCACGTAGAAGGTTTCAGTGGTCCGGCGCGGCGCTATATACAAATGGCAGCAGACCAAAATCCCCATGAGCCGGGTATCTTATACTCATATAAAAATGAATTCGGCGAAATGAGCGTGGTCGCTGAACCGCTGGGCAGCATAGTGGATAATATCAACCGGCGCATAGATAAACAGAGCAATCCGCTCAGCACTATCATCAAAGGGGTTGAAGAGATGTGGGATGTTTCCCTGATGAAATTTACTTTCGACCTTACCAGAAATTCTGCTCAGCGGAATTTTTCGGAACTATATGGCCTGGGAAGGTTCAATATTGACCGGAGCGGCGTGCCCGAAGATGCCCGTGACAGGATAGAGGAACTCATGGATATGACTGCCAAAGATCCCTCCCTGGCAGCAGAACTTGTCAGCGAATTGCAGCGCTGGGACCTGTGGGACAGCTATCAGGACCGCTTCCTGAAGCTTTTTAGAAAAGCATGAGGGCCCCTCTATATCTGCCCGCCTCGGCCAAAGCACCCCCCAATGCAATGTGATATCATTGCATACAGGAGCAGTGATATGGCAAGAACATCTGAGAGATTTCCGGGGGTGGAATGGATCGGCGATACGGGCATCTTTATAAAGATAGATGAAAAGAGATGTACGGGTTGCGGTAATTGCCTGAAAGTGTGCCTGGGTGGATGTTTTGAGATAGAAAAGAAGCTGGCGAGGATAAGAAGCCTTGATGAGTGTATGGAGTGTGCTTCATGCTGGTATGTCTGCGGGGAAGAGGCGATAGATTTTGCCTGGCCGCCCGGTGGCACCGGGTACAGAAGCGATTTGGGATAAAATAATGCAACAGGAATACGATGTCGTCGTTATTGGGGCGGGATTTGGCGGTCCCGTAGCGGCTAAAAAGTGTGCCGGTGCCGGACTGAAAACGCTCTTGTTAGAAAGATCGGAAAATCCCGGGGAAAAAGTTGTTTCCGGGCTGACCATCCCGATTTATGGCTTTCTATTTGGCCCCCCCTTTATAAGGGACGGTAACCCGCCCATAGAGAGGCCGGTTGACGGCATAAGAAATTACGTTATCTATGATGTAAAAGACGGAGATATCGAGACAGTTGAATTGCGGATACCCAGGCCGCTATCGCCGATATTTGCCTTTGGCTACAACGCCTATTGCAAACCTTTTTGCACCTGGGAAGCGGAACAGGCTGTTAAAGCCGGGGCCGAGTTAAGAACATGCACCACTGTAACAGATTTTATAAAAGAGGATGGGTTTATTAAAGGTGTCTTAACCGACAGTGGGGAGATACTAAGATCAAAGATTGTGATAAATAGCGAGGGATCGCAGGGGATTCTGGCAGTAAAGGCCGGTGTAAGGGGTAAATATCCGCCCCAGGCAATTTCCCTGGCGGATACTTATGACTACGATTGCCCGAAGGAGGTTATAGACAGGGTTTTTGGACATACATTGCGATTCTGCTGGGGATTCGACGAACTGAAGATTGCTCCGCCTCTTGGCCATGGCAACGGGCTTATGAGCTGGCCCTACAGAAATAGCATTCACTGGATGCAGGATCAATGCCTGGCAATGGGTGATGGCCAGGTGCCAAACTTGAAACGGCTATTTGATGAGTATCACGAAAATATTACCACGCAACTCCCCTGGTGGAGAGACGAGATCGCACCCAGCGCCAAAATTAGGGCGAGAATGTGGGAGGGGTTCGAAATATTTGTCGGCCTCGATGATAGATTGCGTAACATGCCCAATTACACGGACGGGATGATACTTGTGGGAGACGCAGCCGGGCTTGAGAGCACTGGGCTGTGTGACGGTGTCCCAACCGCATGGTTTTCAGCCGATATAGCCGCTGATGTAGCTATTGAGGCCATAAGGGCTATGGATTTTTCCGCTAAATTCCTCGAGAGGTATAACCGGAGGATAAAAGCCCACACAATAATCCAATGGGCAATTGCCAATAAGGGCAGGTGGAACCTGCGTAAAGCCCAGGAAAGCCACGACCGCAAAGAATTGAGGGCCAGGATAAATCATCAATTCGGCCCCGGCATCCTGACACATGCCGGTACGCCCCTGGTAAAGAGCCTCCTTGATGCGATCAGGAAGGACCCGCTGGTAATTATGAAGTGGGCAAGGATGTTTCCGAGGTATTACTACAATTGGGAGCATGAGTATTCAAGCGAGGATGGGCTCCCTGTTGGAAAGCAAAAGAAAAGATCCTCCACGATTGGTTGGGTACTTTTTGATTCTCTGGTTATACTGTTCAGCCCTATTAACTGGGTCATAGCCTTCCTGCTGGAACCTCTTGCCGGAGCGATTAATCCGCTGATCAAGGTGTTCCGTCCCGTAGTTGAGCTTGGCTTAGGTGTTTCAATCAGGATGGAACCCCTGTTCAGCCCCGTAACCCGGTGGATGATCGATTCCGTTAAGCAGGCTAATCCCTCAACTTTTAGCGTATCAAAGTAAAAGGCCTGTTCTCAATGCCCGATATATTTAAGCCCGATATATTGATTGACATTATTTCCGCAGAGTTATATATTAGTCACGCCTGCTCAAATTTGAGTTTAAGGGTGGCCGGGTGAGGCAAATGAATCAACGGCGGTCTAATATTGAAATCATCAGTGAAATGCTGCGAATCGGGGCTGACGGAGCAGGCAAGACCGAGATAATGTACAGCGCCAATATGAGCTACCGGCAATTGCAAAAGTATCTTAAATTTATGGTATCACAGGGACTGATAGACAAAATTGAAGTTGACAACCCGTCCATTTCATTCCTGGTAACAGAAAAAGGACACGGCTTAAGACGGAGCATTGAGACCGTTCTTGAGGTATTGAACTTCAAAGAACCTGAAGATAAATAAAGAGTGAGGAGCTGCTTATGACGGAAAAAAGGATGCTGATACTTGATGCGGGGACGGTGCAGAAGATAGAGGAAAACCGCGGCGATATGAGCGTTTCCGAATTCATCAATTTCGTAATCGACAGCCACTTTGAGGAGACCGCTGCACCGCATCAGAAAGACCTTGTGACCAAGGAAGAATTCCAACATTTTGAAGAGGGTATCAGGGATTTGCTGCGAAGCTTCCTGGAATTTTTCCTCAGTTATGGTCTTGAATTAGGCAAGCAACCCACCGACGGCGAACTGGACAAGCTGAGTTTCAAACTGCAGGGTTTGAGCAAGACCATCAAAGCTAAAAAGCTCTGATCTTTATTGTCTTTTCCGGCTTTCTTTCTCTTCATTAACCTCCTTTACATTCGTATCAGATAGAACTGTCTTCTAGAACACAAACACTTCCCAATCACGTTCAATCGTGCCATAGTTAATTTATGCACATTTGTGGGAGGTGTATCTATGCCTACTGTTAAAGAGTTGCTGCGCACAGGCCGGAAGGAGGAACTCTGGCAGAGGTGCTGCGGCTTTCTCGATCTCAGCACTGAACAATTTATGTCCATCCAGAAAAGGCTTCTTCTTGAGCAAATTGAGCTGCTTAATGCCTGCGCGATTGGGAAGAAAATTTTCAAGGGTACCATACCCCAGGACGTGGACGAATTCAGGAGGAGGGCGCCGTTAACTACGTACCAGGATTACTGTCCCGAGTTGAGCGAAAGAAGGGATGATGCCATGCCGGTTAAGCCTTTGCTATGGCAGCATACATCGGGCAGGTCTGCTGAATACCCCTTCAATTGGGAAACCATAAAGTGGATGCCTGTAACGCAGAGGATGTGCGAAGAATTAGCTGCAATCGGGGCAGGCCTTGCTATATTGGGAAGCTGCAAGCATAAGGGTGATGTGTCAGCCATGAAGCGCGGGGCGAAATTTATTTACGCGGTTGCTCCCAGGCCCTATACGTCGGGAACGTATGCCTACATAGCTACGGAGGAAGTTGAAGGTATCAGCATGCCTCCTTTGGAGATCGCGGAAAAACTGGATATTGAAGAACGCATAGCCTTGAGCTTCAAGCAAGCCTTATCTCAGGGCCTGGATTACTATTTTGGTGTTTCGGTAGCCCTGGTGGCTATCGGTGAGAAAATCAATCAACGCATGGGCAAAGCCAGGTTGGCAAAGGGTTTAATCAAAAGCAAATTGGCGGGACGCGCGCTTATGCCCAAAGACTTATGGACGGTAAAGGGCATCTTAAGCAGCGGCACCGATGCCACAATCTTTAAAAATCTTATTAAAGATACCTGGGGCGTGTACCCGCTGGATACTTATGTCAGCACTGAAGGCGGCATGATTGCAACACAGACCTGGGATTACGACGGCATGACATTTATCCCTAACATGAATTTTTTTGAATTCATCCCGGAAGCTGAGTATGAGAAGTGGAAGGAAAACAGGGCATATGTGCCCAGGACCGTACTGCTTGATGAAGTGCAGCCAAACAGCAAATATGAACTCGTCATCAGTAATTTCCACGGTGCGCCGCTCGTCAGGTACAGGACAGGAGATATCATCAAGATTACTTCACTGCGCAATAAGAAGCTGAATATTGAACTGCCACAGATGGAATTTGAGGGCAGGATTGACGACGTAATTGATATAGGTGGATTTGTCAGGCTGACTGAGAAAGTGATCTGGCAGTCTATCAGCAACACAGCTATACCCTACGTGGATTGGGTTGCCCGCAAAGAACAAAAAGAGGACAGGTCTTTCCTGCATGTGTATCTCGAACTCAAAGGTGATACCAGGCTGGCTGAAGATAGCATAGCACGTGCGATATACGCCGAATTAAAAAAAATGGATGAAGAATTCCTCTACGGAAATATCGAAACAGTGCTTAATACTATGCCGATAACAGTGACTTTACTACCAAAGGGGGCCTTTGAGAACCATATCAATTTACGACGTTCCCAGGGCGCAGACCTGGCACATTTAAAGCCCCGTCACATAAATATCACGGATAAAGAGCTGGCCATTCTCGGTTCGCCTGTCCCGACATCACCTGAAGCGGACCGGGTATACGTGGGAGCACCGGCAGCCAGCTGAGTTCAACAAGTCTACTTTGAGCAGGGCAATCACGTCTGGTTGCCCTGCTTTCTTTTGCCCGGGTTGATACGGCTCTCCTTAAGTGCCACATTGCGGCTGCACCTTGACATTTGATATCTGCAGCCACATAATGTTCACAAGTATATATATAACTATTAAATGAACATACACTCATTAATACCCCTCTTAGCATCTATAGCCTATATCCCGCTGATTATCATCCTTTACGCTAATCGTCCCTGGCAGCGCCAGAAACAGGTCTTCGTATTATTCCTTTTCGCTGTCATGCTCTGGAGCTTCGGTGATTTCCTGTTCCGCAGCGATTTCTTGATCAATGAAAAAACTATTATCGCAAAAACGGTGCTCTGTGTCCTTACCTTCGGCGTTACACAGTTGCACTTCTTCCTGCGCACGTACTATGAGGCAAAAAAACCCACGATTCCCATGGCTTACATCTTCATGGCCATGGCCTTTGTATTGATAATCCTGTTTATCCCTGAGCTTGTAATCGTTGGTAATGGCATTGTCCCGATATATGGAATATGGATTTATCCTCTGGCAGGTTGTTATACGGTTCTGATAGGGCGCGATGTCTTCATTCTCATTAAAAAGCTTAGAAGCATCGTAGACCCTGTAGCGTATAACCAATTGACCTACCTTCTCGCATCTATATTTATTCCCATGATACTTGTAGCCTTATCAACGGGCAATTTAAGCCAGGAATACCCATTAGCCCACGTGGCCAATTTTATCAGCGCCCTGCTTTTAACTTATACCGTCATCAAACATCAGTTACTTGATTTGCGTATTGTACTGCGTCGTAGTTTGGCTATTACCGCCATGTATGCCATCGGCATAGGCATTTACCTGTTACTGTATGTCATCGGGCATTTTCTCTTCCACTTCGATGTGATCAGCATAAACTTTTTATTGGGCATGGGCGCCGCCCTGTTGATTGCCTTCGTGATTTACCAGGTACGGTATATGGCCGTAGGCCAGATAGACAAATTGTTTTACCGTGATACCTACGAATACCGCCAAAAACTCGAAGACTTTACCAAGAACCGTATCAGGGGGATGCTCAGCCTCGATGAAATGGGCAATGAGTTGTTAAACCTGCTGTGCGGCGCTATCAGGTGCGGACAGGCGTACCTTTTGCTGCCCCGTGAGGATAACGGTGAGTTTTTTATCCGTTTTTCGATTGGTAGTACACAAGCTGGATTGCCTCTATCGATAAAAAACGATAGCCCGATAATCCAATGGCTGCAAAAGACGAAAACATATCTGCCCAGGGACAGATTGGATATATCTCCCGAATTCAAGAGTTTATGGAAAGAAGAACTGGAATCTATTGCCCAATTGAATATCCAGATGTTCTTGCCGGTGATCAGCAGAAATAACATTATAGGCTTACTGGCACTCGGCGAAAAACTGCACAAACACGGGTATTCGCTGGAAGACATTAACTATACCGAGAAAATACTCGACAATACCGCCACCAGCATTGAGAAAGAATACCTGCAGGACCGGCTGAGAAAACGTGAACAGGCACTATCACTTATAAATCAATTGGCCAGTGTAATCTCCTCCAGTTTAGATATAAAAGAGGTATATGACGCCTTTGTCGGCGAGCTTAAAGAATTTATCGAGGTTGATTATGCGGCGATTGCCCTGGTGGAAGGTGACAACATATATTTTGCCGCCGTATCGACACAAGTCGGTTCCGCCTGGCATACCGGAGAAAAAATCCCGATGCGCGGCACGGGAACGGAATGGGTTTATCTTAACAGGAGGCCCTTCTATGAGCGTGACCTTACCAAACGCAAACGATTCTGGACAGGCGATGAATATATTAAGCGGGGACTGCGGTCGGTACTATACCTCCCGCTTGTAAACAAGGGGGAGGTCATAGGTGTGCTAATCATCGGCAGTAAAAATGTTGCAGCCTATAACACGGAACAGAGCATATTGCTGGAACACCTGGCTTCACAGATAGCCGCTCCGATTGAAAACAGCCGGCTTTTTACTAAATCTGAGGAAATAGCGCGAGTCGACGGCCTTACAGAGTTATTTAACCGGCGCCATTTTGACGAAAGGATGCGTGAGGAGATAGCCCGTCACTCACGGTACGGGGATACGCTTTCCATGCTCCTCATCGACATGGATAATTTTAAAAAATATAATGATACCTTCGGTCATTTAGCGGGAGACCGCATGTTGGTGCACGCGGCCGGCCTGGTCAAGGCTGCTACCAGGACTTCGGACCTCGTCTTCAGATACGGCGGAGATGAGTTCGCGGTTATATTGCCAAACTCGTCTACTATGGATTCGTTCAAAGTTGCGGAGCGTATGAGGGAGAATTTTGCCGTTGAAATGTCCGGCAGGCAGGTGGACATCACGATCAGCATAGGCGTGGCTTCCTGGCCCGGCGACGGCACAACACTGGACGAGGTATGTTATGCGGCTGACATGGCCTTATATTACGCCAAGCGCACGGGACAAAACAGGACATCAATCGCGTCGCGCACCCTTTTCTCTCTAAATGAACCCAACGTAAACGTTAATACGGAAGCTGAAGTGCTCAGCACAATATACGCCCTGGCAGCGACACTTGAAGCGCGTGACAAGTATACGTACGGCCATTCGCGCCGTGTGAGCCGTTATGCCGTATCTTTAGCAGAAGCTTTAAATTTACCGCCCGAACAGGTAGCGCTGGTAAGCGCAGCGTCCCTCCTTCACGACATAGGTAAGGTGGGAATACCTGACAACGTACTCAACAAATGCGAAAAACTATCGGATGACGAATGGGAATTGCTCAAACAACATCCCCGGTTGTCCGCAACTATCATAGGGCATGTAACCAGTTTAAGCGCCTGTCTTGCTGCGGTAAGAAATCACCATGAGCGTTGGGCTGGTACCGGTTATCATGCAGGGTTAAAAGATGAGTCTATACCCATA
>JAPLHK010000037.1:0-4751 GCA_026389715.1 Chloroflexota bacterium | reverse complement strand
ATACTGACGGTTACTGACTCTTTTGAAGCCATGATATCTGAAAGACCTTACCGTAGGGCATTATCTTTCAAACAAGCGATAGCGGAATTAGAAAAATGCTCCGGAACACAATTCGATCCAGCAGTAGTCAGGGCATTCATCCCCATAGCGCTCTCATCCGCTCCTGACGATATCGAACTTGAAATGCAACGCAGCCAGCAAGACCAGGGTTAACCCGGCCTGGCAAGTACACATATATTCCTGGAAAGATACTTAACCCGAAACGTGTACCCGCTCTCAGCATAAGTCCTCATAACTTCGAATCCGGCCGACTTCAGCAGTCTTGTTATTTCAGGATAAGTAAAAAGATAGTAATGGCGCATAAGTTGTTTGTCTTGAATTTTCCAGGGAACAATTACTTGCTTGCCCTTCCCGATAAAATCCTTCTGCCAGCGGTTCCATACCGTTAAGAAAACCTCACCGCCGGGCTTCAAGATACGCCGCAACTCCCGGAAAGCCTGCAGCCTGCTTTGTTTATCTAAAATATGATGATAGGCGGCCACGGAGATAATCCAATCAAAGCTTCTATCCTGGAAAGGCAGGCTGACAGCATCCGCCACTATCAGGCTGGCCGCAAATTTGAATTTATCGGAATATTTTAATGCCAGATTGATCATCGCTGCTGAGGAATCAATCCCCCATAATTCGAATTTATCCTTGAACGGCAGGAAGTCCGGCCCATGCGCGCAGCCTATATTCAGCAGTTTCCCGCTTTGCCAGCGTTGCGCCACTGCATCAAGCTCTGCTCTGAACCGGGTCCGGTGGCGAAGCCTGTACCAGCTCTCGGCTATCCCGTCATAGACGTTGGAGAGATCGTTTTCTTTGGTGTCCATATAGCTAATTTGCTACACTTGCAGCGCAACTCAAATATAACATAACCGGCAAGTTGAATCACATTATGCGAAAAGGTTCGAGGACGATCTCCGGTGTCACCCCCGTGGCGGTCATGTCCAGACCGGCGCCCTGCCCGGGCTCCTGCGTATTCTGCCCGACCTATCCTGATGCGCCGAAAAGCTATACACCTGAATCTCCCGTCGTATTAAGGGCGTTGGCCTGCGATTTTGACCCTCAGAAACAGGTGGAACTCCGGCTCAAGATATTATCCAAAATGGGGCACCCGGGCGACAAGATCGAGCTTATCGTGATGGGCGGCACTTTCCTGGCAACTGAACCGGATTACCAGTACAGCTTTATCAAATCCTGCTATGATGCCCTGAACGGCAAAATTTCAAGCAATCTTGAAGAGGCCAAGCATATTAACGAAAGCTCGGCATTCAGGTGCGTTGGGCTCTGCATAGAAACCAGGCCCGACTGGTGCGGGGAAGCTGAGGTAAACCGGATGCTGGAATTCGGCGCCACGCGCATCGAATTGGGTGTCCAGGCCCTTGATGACGATATCTACAGCCTGGTACGCAGGGGTCATAGCGTAGGCGACGTCGCCAGGGCAACAGCACTATTGAAGAGATACGGCCTGAAAGTCTACTACCACTGGATGCCGGGGTTGCCGGGCTCAAGCATAGATCACGACCTTGAAATGACGCGCATGCTTTTTGAAGATGAACGGTTCAAACCGGACGGCCTCAAGCTCTACCCGATGCTGGTCGTGGCCGGCACTGAAATCGAGAGGTGGTATGCGGAGGGCAGATATTCACCCTACACGATGGATGAGCTTACTGTCCTGTTGGCAGACATAAAGGCGATGGTCCCGGGATATGTCCGCGTTCCGCGCGTGATGCGGGACATACCCACCAGATTTATCGTTGCGGGTTGCCGGGACCTGGCCCTCCGCTCCAACGTACAGGAGGCGATGAAAACCAGGGGACTGCAATGCCAGTGTACCCGCTGCCGGGAGTACGGCCACAGGCGGCGGGACGGCTGGCGCATCGGGCAGCCATCTCTTCACCGCTATGAATACACTGCATCGGGAGGCAGGGAGATATTCCTCTCTTATGAAGATGCCACGGGTACGCTTTTCGGGCTGCTGAGATTGCGCATCAGCCCTGACGACATATATCCCGCCATGGTTAGGGAGATCCATATTTTCGGTTCAGAGGTGCCGCTGGGGGACCAGGATGACCTTGCTGCACAGCACAAGGGGCTCGGCTCACAACTGCTGAAAGAGGCCGAAAGGATTACCCGTGAGGAGAATTCGATAGGCAAAATAGCGGTCATAAGCGGGGTGGGGGCCAGGGACTATTTCCGCAATACCGGCGGCTACGAATTAGAAGGACACTATATGACAAAGGCCCTAATCTAACTGCCTCAGGGGTAGAGATGGCAGGCCGCGTAATGTCCCGGCACAACTTCCCTGAAGGCGGGCTCTGCCGCCCGGCAAATCTCCATCACCCTGTGACACCTGGTGTGAAAACGGCAGCCGGCCGGCGGTTTGAGGGGGGATGGCATATCGCCACTGAGCAAAATCCTGCTGCCACCACCCCGCCTTAAGCCGGCCACGGCAGAGAGCAGGGCTTCAGTGTAAGGATGCAACGGATTCAGGAATAACTCCTCCTTATCCGCCAGTTCCACGATCTGTCCCATGTACATCACCGCCACGCGGTCGGCTATGTATTTTACCACCGCGAGATCATGGCTCACGAACATATATGCTAGCCCGTCCTCGTCCTTGATATCCATCATCAGGTTAAGTACCTGTGCCTGCACCGATACATCCAGGGCGCTGACCGGCTCGTCCGCAATGATCAGCCGGGGGTCCATGGCCAGCGCCCGGGCAATGCCGATACGCTGGCGCTGGCCTCCGCTGAATTCATGCGGATACCTCTCCGCAAAGCCTGCCTCAAGGCCGACCTTCTCCATCAGGCGCGCTACTCTCCGTCCGCGCTCGCCGGCACCGCTGACGCCGTGCACGATCAAAGCCTCCCCGATTGAATCACCCACCGGCATACGCGGATCAAGCGATGAATCGGGATCCTGGAAAACGATCTGTATTTTGCCCCGCAACGTGCGCAAATCCCACTTATTCAAGGAAAGCACATCGGTCCCCTGAAAAGAGATTTGCCCGCTCGTGGGCTCTTCCAGCCGCAGTATCGCTTTGCCGAGAGTGGATTTACCGCATCCCGATTCTCCCACCAGTCCCAACACTTCCCCCTCGATAATATCGAGCGAAACACCGTCTACAGCTTTTATCTCCCCCAGCGGCCTGGGTATCAAACCCGCGGTGACACGGTAGTATTTCTTGAGATTTTTGATCTGTAAGAGCGGAACCTTATTGATCATGCTATGAAAGCTCCCGCGTTATCGTATAGATGACAGGCAACTTTATGAACACTTGCTATGTTCACCAGTGCAGGCTCAGTTGAACGGCAGACATCCATCACATCCCTGCAGCGCGGGTGGAAGGTGCATCCTTCCGGCAGGTCGATGGGATTGGGGGTATTGCCGGGTATGGACGGCAACCTTTTGAGATCCGTGGATATATCCGGAAGGCAGGCAATCAGGCCTCGCGTGTAAGGATGGGCAGGATTACTGAGAATAGTCTCAACCGGCGCTATCTCGACAACCCTGCCGCCATAGATAACGGCTGCGCGGTCTCCTATCTCGCGTACCAGCGACAGGTCATGCGTGATGAAAATTATGGACATGCTGCGCCTGGTTTTCAGCTCCTGCAGTATGTACATGATCTGTGCGCGTATAGTGACATCCACCGCCGTGGTAGGTTCATCGGCGATCAACATTGCCGGATCACAGGAAAGGCCCATAGCGATCATGGCCCTCTGCTTCATGCCGCCGGACATCTGGTGCGGATACATATTCAGCGCATTTTCAGCCTGGGGGATATTCATCTCCTCGAGGAGCAGCCGTGCTTTCCTGCGGGCGTCTGCCCGGCTATGCCGGCCATGTGCATTTATTTGCTCCATTATCTGGTCACCTATGGTAAAAACCGGGTTCAAGGCGGATTGCGCATTCTGAAAAACCATGGCGATATCCTTGCCCCTGACCCGCCTGATCTGCTCCAAAGGACAATTCGTCAGGTCAATTCCGGCGAACATGACCTTGCCGCTGACAATTTTACCGGGAGGGCTATCGAAAAGCCGGAGGAGCGAAAGGGCGGTAACCGATTTACCGCAGCCCGATTCACCCACCAGGCACAGGCATTCGCCCTGCCTCAGATCAAAATCCACCCCGTTGACAGCCTTTACTATGCCCCTGCGGGTATAGAACCAGGTTTTCAAGTTGCTTACTTCCAGTAAAGTGTTCACTGTCAATCTATTTTCACCATTGCACACAAATCTTATACGCTGGCCTTGGGGTCAAAGGCGTCACGCAAACCGTCCCCGAAAAAATTAAAAGAAAGGACGGTCAGGAAAAGCATGATGCCCGGCTCGACCGCCACCCACCAGGCGGAAGACTGGCTGTGCTGCCCGGTATTGAGTATCGTGCCCCAGCTCGTGCTCGTCGGGTCACCCAGCCCTATGAAGCTCAGTGACGCCTCCGCCATGATCACACCAGGTATGGATAGCGAAGCCATTACGATGATAAGGCTGCTGACATTGGGGATGAGATGGTTGAAGATCACTCTCGTATCGCTGGCCCCCAGGGCTTTGGACGCGGTGATAAAATCCCTTGTCCTTAACGACAGCGCTTCGCTGCGTATCAGGCGCGCCGCGCCCGTCCAGCCTGTCAGGCCGATGACCAGCACGATAATGGCCAGGCTGGGTCCGAAGATGAAGACAATCAGCACCAGCAGCAGGAAG
>JAPLHK010000034.1:5372-37592 GCA_026389715.1 Chloroflexota bacterium | reverse complement strand
CGCAGAAGACCGCCGGAGATTTGAAAGTTTTTTAAACGGGCTGGGCATACCGCAACCGCCCGGCGCCGGGGTTACCTCCCTGAAAGAAGCGGTGAGCACCGCCGCTACATTGAAATACCCGGTGTTGGTCAGGCCGAGCTATGTGCTGGGCGGCCAGGCCATGGAAATTGTCAACAACGATGAGGAATTATCCAAGTATATGGAACGGGCCCTGGATCTCGGCAGTGGTCGCCCGATATTGATCGACAAATACTTCGAGGGCAAAGAAGTGGAGGTTGATGCCATCTGCGATGGAGTTGACGTGCTGATACCCGGGGTTATGGAGCATATCGAAAGGGCAGGGGTGCACAGCGGTGATTCAATAGCTGTTTACCCCGGCCTGAATTTATCGGCGAGGGAAGTGGATACCCTGGTAGATTATACTATCAGGATGGCTTTAGGCCTGCGGGTCAGAGGATTAATGAACGTACAGTTCGTTATCATGCCGGGCGAAAATAACTCTGAATCATCTGTCTACGTGATTGAAGTTAATCCGCGCGCCAGCAGGACTATCCCTTTTATCTCCAAGGTTACGGGCATCCCCATGGTGCGTATAGCTACCAAGGTTATGCTGGGAATTAGTTTACAAGAGCAGGGATACAGAACCGGCCTCTTTAGAAAACAAAGGCTGGTGGGCATCAAAGCACCGGTGTTCTCAATGTCAAAGCTGGTCGGTGTGGATACATATCTTGGCCCGGAGATGAAATCGACCGGGGAGGTTATGGGCATCGACCATAATTTCGAAGGGGCCATGGTTAAAGCACTGATAGCAGCGGGTCTTATACTTCCGCCGGGAGGCGGGTTGCTTTTTAGCATCGCCGACAAAAATAAAAAAGAAGCGCTACCTATAATAAAAGGCTTCTCGTCATTAGGATACCAATTATATGCCACGGAAGGCACCGGGGCATTTATCCAAAACAATGGGATGGAAGTCACTACTATAGAGAAGAAACTGAGCCAGGGCAGCCCAAACATAATAGATATAATCAACGCGGGTTCCCTGGTGGGAATTGTGAATACGATAACCGGCGGGAGGATCGCGCTACAGGATGGATTCCACATCCGCCGCGCCGCGGTGGAAAGGCGCGTCCCGTGCTTTACATCGTTGGATACCGCCAGGGCAGCTCTCAAGGCGTTGACCAAGGGAAAGGGATTATACAACGTAAAACCGGTTAATGAATACCTGAGCTGATATAAGATACAGGGAGGAATGCTTTGTCGAAAAGAAACGACATCAAGAAAATCATGATAATTGGGTCAGGCCCGATTATCATCGGGCAGGCCTGCGAATTTGATTATTCCGGCACGCAGGCATGCAAAGCCCTCAAAGGCCTTGGCTATGAGATCGTCCTGGTCAACTCTAACCCAGCCACAATCATGACCGATCCCGGCATGGCACATATCACCTACCTGGAACCGCTGACTGTAGAAATGATGGCCAAGATAATCGAAAAGGAACGGCCGGATGCCCTGCTGCCCAACCTGGGCGGGCAATCCGGGCTTAATTTAAGCTCTGAACTGGCCAAGGAAGGCATCCTTGATAAATACGGCGTGGAGGTAATAGGCGTCGACGTGGACGCTATCCGCAGCGGGGAAGACAGGATCGCCTTTAAGGAGACCATGAACCGCCTGGGCATTGAAATGCCCAAAAGCGAAGCTGTCTACTCAGTCGAGGAGGCCGAACACGTTGCCTCCGAGCTTGGCTACCCCGTCGTTGTCAGGCCCGCCTATACGATGGGAGGGACTGGTGGAGGACTGGTTTATAACGTAGAGGAACTGCGGACGATCGCTGGAAGAGGCATTGCAGCCAGCCTTATCGGTCAGGTGCTCATTGAAGAGTCGGTGCTCGGCTGGGAGGAACTCGAGCTTGAAGTTGTACGTGATGCAAAGAACCAGATGATCACGGTCTGTTTCATCGAAAATATTGACGCTATGGGTGTACATACCGGTGATTCCTTTTGCGTGGCTCCCATGCTGACGATAGATGCCAGGCTTCAGAAACGGCTGCAGGATTACTCATACAAAATAGTCGAGGCCATACGCGTGATCGGCGGTACCAACATACAATTTGCACACGAACCTAAGACAGGCCGCGTGGTGGTGATTGAGATCAACCCGAGGACATCCCGTTCATCGGCCCTGGCATCCAAGGCAACGGGTTTCCCCATTGCGCTGATCTCCTCTAAACTCGCGGCCGGTTTAACCATGGATGAAATCCCTTATTGGCGCGACGGCACCCTGGAAAAATATACGCCGTCGGGAGAATACGTGGTGGTAAAATTCGCCCGCTGGGCATTTGAGAAATTCAAGGATGCCGAAGACAAACTCGGCACACAGATGCGCGCGGTCGGCGAAGTTATGAGCATAGGTAAGAACTATAAAGAAGCGCTGCAAAAATCGATCCGTTCACTTGAAACCGGCCGCTTCGGACTCGGTTTCGCCAGAGATTTTAATACAAAGCCACTTGACGAACTTATGGCAATGCTGAGGGAACCCTCAAGCGAGCGCCAATTCGTAATGTACGAGGCTCTGCGCAAAGGCGCCGAAGTGCAAACACTCTATGAAATCACGTTTATCAAACCATGGTTCATCCAGCAGATGAAGGAGCTCGTTGAACTCGAGGAAGAGATACTTGTTTTCAAGAATAAATCATTGCCGGATGAGCTGCTGAAAAAGGCCAAGCGGGACGGTTTCTCTGATAAATATCTCTCGCAATTAGTGGGTGTAACGGAGAGCGATATCCGGCAAAAGCGGTTATCCCTGGGCATGAAAGAGTCCTGGGAGCCTGTACCGGTCAGCGGCGTGGAAAACGCGGCGTACTACTTTTCAACTTATAACGCGCCGGATAAAACCATCAGCAGCAGTCGAAAAAAAGTCATGGTATTGGGCGGGGGCCCCAACCGTATCGGCCAGGGCATAGAATTCGATTATTGCTGCGTCCACGCCGCCTTCACCCTGCGTGACGAAGGATACGAAACGATTGTGGTGAACTGCAATCCTGAAACCGTATCTACCGATTACGACACGTCTGATAAACTGTATTTTGAACCCCTCACCGTTGAGGATGTGTTAAGCATCTATGATAAAGAAAAACCGGAGGGTGTCATTGTGCAGTTCGGCGGACAGACCCCCCTTAACATCGCCGCTGAGTTGTACAAATCCGGCGTAAAAATACTGGGCACTTCCCCTGAAACAATCGACCTGGCCGAAGACAGGGGCAGGTTCCGCGATATGATGATTAAGATGAATATACCTATGCCGGCGTCCGGAATGGCCATAAATATCGAAGAGGCCCTGCAGGTAGCCGGGAAGATAGGCTATCCCCTGATGGTTAGGCCATCATACGTCCTGGGAGGCAGGGGTATGCAGGTGGTCTACGACGAGGACACACTGCGCGAGTATGTAGACGCAGCGGCCGGCGTCACCCCTGACCGTCCCATTCTTATCGACAAATTCCTGGAAAACGCTATCGAGGCCGAAGCTGACGCAATCGCTGACGGCACAGACGCTTTTGTGCCGGCCATAATGGAGCATATCGAACTCGCAGGGATTCATTCAGGGGACTCTTCCTGCATTATCCCGCCTTTAACCATACAGGATAAGCACATTAAAACGATCAACGAGTATACCAGTAGGATAGCCCGGGAACTGAACGTTGTAGGCCTGATGAATATGCAATATGCTATCGCCAAAGACGTGGTCTACGTGCTCGAAGCCAATCCGCGGGCATCGCGCACTGTACCCCTCGTGTCAAAAGTGTGCAATGTCTCAATGGCCCGCATAGCCACTCAGTTGATTATGGGCAAGAAATTGCGCAACCTCAAGCTGACACAGCGGCCTATACCCCATTACGGTGTAAAAGAAGCCGTGTTCCCCTTCAATATGTTCCCTGAAGTTGACCCTGTCCTGGGGCCGGAAATGCGCTCGACGGGTGAAGTATTAGGTATGGCTGATTCCTTCGGGATGGCTTTTTACAAGGCACAGGAAGCGGCCAGGCAACGCCTCCCGGAACGAGGCACCGTCCTGCTGAGTTTATTCAGTAAAGAGATGCCGATTTCGCTTGACGTAGCCACACAATTCCAGAATCTTGGTTTCAGTATCCGGGCAACCCGGGGTACCCACGAATTCCTGGCCCGGAACGGGATTAAATCGGACATTATCAACAAGCAACACGAGGGCCGGCCCAATATCGTCGACGCCATTAAGAACGGCGAAATCAACCTTGTCATCAATACCCCCAGCGGCAAACTGAGCTTGTATGACGACTCCTATATACGCAAGGCAGCTATCCAGTACAAGGTAACCTACATCACCACGCTGGCAGCGGCATCGGCTGCGGCCAAAGGTATAGCAGCTTTTCAGAAGGGCAAGCCGTCGGTCAAGTCGTTACAGAGCTACCACTCCGATATAAAGTGAATGGTTGTAATATAAATTGAAACAGCTAAAGGCCAAAGTTCTATCCAACGACGAACTGTTGAGCTATCCGGGAGCTACGTATTTCCTTATGCGCGTTCACGCTCCTGAAATAGCTGCGGTTAGTAAGCCCGGGCAGTTTTGCATGCTGAATTGCGGCCCTGATGTACCTTTGAGGCGTCCACTGAGTATACACAGGGTGCATCCGCGGGGCGACGTATTCTTCTTGTACTCGGTAAGAAATCCGGATGCTCCCGACACATCACGTATAACCATTAAAGAAAATGGCTTAATTTCCACCTCCGGAAAAGGCACAACGTGGCTTTCAAAGGTAGCTCCGGGATCACAACTGAATATTATAGGGCCCCTGGGCAACGGTTTTAGTATAGATAATAAATCCGATAATCTTTTGCTGGCGGCCGGCGGAATAGGCATAGCCCCCTTAATGTTCCTGGCCGAAAGGGCAGTTTCGCTGGGCAGCGGCGTCACGTTAATTGCCGGTGCGCGCTGCAAGGAAGGATTATATCCGGATTCCCTGTTGCCTCCCGGCATAAATATTATCCGGGTCGTGGAATCCGTGGAAAACAATACCCGTTACATCCGGGGTAAGGTTACGGATGTCATCCCGTTGCATCTGGCCGGGGTCAAACAGATTTTTGCCTGCGGTCCACAGGCAATGCTTGAAGCAATTAGCAACCATGTAGGTAATAAAGCTGTTACAAAACCTGTACAGGCTTCCTTAGAGGTTCGTATGGGTTGTGGACTGGGCACATGTTACGGGTGCAGCATTAAGACCAGGCAGGGAATGCAAAGGGTTTGCAAAGACGGCCCTGTTTTTAATATAAAGGATATAATATGGCAGGAGGTTAGAATATGACAGTTGCCTGTAAAAGGATACAAATTAGCACCAACGGCCATGGAGAGATGCTGAATGTCACCTCTGAGATAGCGCGGGAAGTAAATAATTCAGGCGTCAACAGTGGAACCGTGACCGTTTTTATCCCGGGTTCAACAGCCGGAGTGACCACCATAGAATTTGAGCCGGGACTGGTATCGGATATGCATGATATGTGGGAGAGGGTAATTCCATCTGACTTAACGTATGAGCATAATAAAGCCTGGGGAGACGGCAACGGTCACTCGCATGTCCGAGCCTCGTTGCTTGGCCCATCCATTACTATCCCTTTCATTAACAAGAGGCTAACCCTGGGCACCTGGCAGCAGATCGTCATTGTCGATTTCGACGCACGCGCGAGGTCGCGGGAAATTATCCTGCAAATTATGGGAGAATAATATAGGAAGCGCAGCTTTCTAATGACAGGAGGTTATCATGCCTAATGCACAATCACTGGGAACCGTGTTGTTTTGCATCCTGGGTTTCTGCATATTTCTGGCGCTGGGCGCCTTTATTGGTAAGAGAACTTCACCCGGTCAGCTGGTTACATTCGCGGGAGTTGTTGCACTGATTGCGGTTGTCGGCTTTGCCGTTTACTCAGCATATTATTTTATAACAATGGCGCACTAATGATTGAGCTTTACCGGCATGTGTAGATAGCTATGATTCAGAGTTTTCAATGCCCTGTATGCGGCACACTGAACGCAATCGGTGAACCGGAGTGTACCAATTGCGGCCAGGGCTTTGTGTATAATTGTCCTGTTTGCGGCAGTCCCTTGAATAACCGTTATGCCATCTGCCCGAATTGCCGCACGGTTTTCAACTGGGCTGTTTCTCCCGCACAAAAGCAACCTGCTTTTGACAATCAGGACGCTCCAGGTGGTGTTGTGCGGCAGGAAAACCCACTGATGCCCGGAGCCGGCCGGCAACGGGAGAAAAAGGGCACCAGACTTGCTTCACGTCCCATGTTCTGGACGCTGCTCATCGTCATTTGCGCAGTATTAATCGCCTTATTGCTGATCGCCGACGGGCTAATTCATGCTTAATTAGGAGGTGACTATGCCGGATCCCAAAACAGTAACCTATATCTTTGCCATAATCCTCCTCTCGTGCCTGGTGCTGTCACTGGGCGGCTTCCTGGGGAAGAAATTTGAGGTCTTCCGCATCGTCATATTTGCGGCGGCGGTAGCGCTGGTCACCATAGTAGTTTTCGCCATTTACTTCGCCTATTTAGGGATAAGCGGAAAATTATAATTGCTCAGTAGAAAGTAATTTGATATGCATCATGGAAAATTCGGCACAGCCATTAACTGCATGGACGGCCGCGCACAGCTTCCGATAATAAACTGGATGAAAGGCAAATATGCCCTCGATTTCATCGACATGATTACCGAGCCCGGCCCTGATAAGATGCTTTCGCAGGGCAACCCTGCTCAGGT
Organism: Chloroflexota bacterium; assembly: GCA_026389715.1. GTDB lineage: Bacteria > Chloroflexota > Dehalococcoidia > GIF9 > UBA5629 > CAIMUM01. The sequence continues at coordinate 30,806 of JAPLHK010000034.1, read as the reverse complement.
TGAATCGATCAAATCAAGAGTGCTTATCTCGGTAAATGCACACGGTTCAGAGACTATCCTGGTAGCGGCGCATCATGACTGCGCGGGCAATCCTGTAACCAAAGAAGAACACATCAGCCAGGTAAAGGATTGCGTTAAAATCCTGCAATCATGGAAACTGCCGGTCAAAAATATCATCGGCGCCTGGATTAACGATAACTGGATGCTGGAGATAGTTGCGTAAACAGTATATACACCGGTTCGGTTGCCTCTCACTCAGCCGTGTTGTAGAATTACCCCAATTTTATACAGTATGTTACGCGGTTCCGCTTTAGGCAATATAGGGAGAATCCTGATATGAGCAAGAGATTAATCACGATCATTACGCTGGTCACAATATCTGTTATCGCATTATCTTCCTGCACCCAGCCGAAAAAGGAGATCTTGCCCAGCCAGATGGCCGCCGTTACACGCGGCGATCTTATCCTTTCCGTTTCCTCCGACGGCAACCTTGATATGCCTAACCAGGTACGCCTGAAGTTTGGTACGCCGGGTACAGTCAAAGATATACCGGCAGAGCAGTACAAGTTGAAGGGAAAACCGGTTAAGGCCGGCACGCTGCTTGCCACGCTGGACGATACAACCCAACTGCTTACAGTTAAGGCCGCCCAGTATGCTGTTGAACAGGCCATCAATAGCGTTATCCAGGGTTGTTGCGGCCCTCGCTCTCCGACGTTTTATTCCCTGGCAACAGCGCTGATGCGTTTTGAACAGGCGCAGGCTGAGGTCAACCAGGCTAAAGAACAGGTGAATGCCGCTAAGTATGCTGATGCCGCTTCTAATATCTCTTTAGCCACGTATGATCTTGAAGCGTCGCGGTCAGTCTATTCCAATCCTGAACTCGATACATTTCAGACACAATACAATGATATGAATCAACCAACTCCGCTTTTCCCGGAACTGATTCAAATCGTCAACGTGCTGGATTCGCAGATTGCCGCATTGAAAAACGTTCAACAACTGCTTGAAGCCGGCGATTATCCCGGCACCTCGCAAGCGCTGGATTCGACAATTATTAGCCTCGCTGAAAACCATACTATAGTCAAGAATAATTCACGGTTGCCCGGGGTATATACTTATCCCGATACATCGACTTCACTGGCCATCTCAAGGCAGGTGCTCGATGCGCTCTCTCAACTTCAATTAATGCTGACTGAGGACAGCTTTGACAGGGCTAAGGCATCTGAAAAACTCCTCATGGCAGAACATGACCTGCTCATGAGCAACATGATATTGAATGAAAGCGAAACTATCTATCGCGCGGGCTTAAACCCGCAGACGCTGCGAAACTATAACATCAATATAGAAACAGCCATGATTAACCTGGATAAAGCCAAGCAGGAACTGCTAAAAACAGAGATTATTGCGCCTTTTGATGGAACCATTGTCGCCGTCGATGTCAAAGTAAACGATCAACTTTCCCAATTTGACTATTCTTCAAAGACCGCTGTATATCTTGTTGATACCAAGACGATTAGAATGACAGGCATCATAGATGAAATAGATATTACCCGGGTTGCGGTGGGACAGGAGGCTATACTTACAGTGGATGCTCTACCGGGTCAAAAGCTAAATGGCAGTGTACGTTTCGTGTCACCATTTGGCACCTTGCAAGCAGGCGTGGTGAATTTCCCTGTTGAGATCTACCTTGATAAAAACGAGAATGTCGATCTTTTGCGCGGCGGTCTCACGGCTACCGCTGACATTATCACAGGCAAACGTGATAACGTGCTCATGGTGCCGAACCGCGCCATCAAGGGTTTAGCCGGAGATTTTTGGGTTGACGTAGTAACCAAGGCATCGACGGCCACCACCGAGAAACGGCCGGTGAAAACAGGCCTTCAGAATAAGAAATCCACGGAGATTATTTCAGGCCTGAAAGAGGGCGAGCAGGTCCTTATTGAGGCCATTAAATAAACCGGTTCTACCCCGGTCAGGTGATCCACCATGCCAATGATCCATCTTGAAAACATCGTCAAAATTTACGTCATCGGCGATACCAAGGTTAACGCCCTTGACCACATCAGCCTCGACATAGAGGCCGGCGAAATAATATCCATTATGGGCCCCTCCGGTTCAGGCAAATCGACCATGATGAACCTGCTGGGTTGTCTCGACCGGCCCACTGAGGGCAAATATGAGCTTGACAGTATCGATGTCAGCCGGATGAGCGATGACGAACTGGCCACAGTCCGCAATAAAAAGATCGGATTTGTATTCCAGTCCTATAACCTTTTACCCAGGCTCAATGCCGTGATGAATGTCGAACTTCCGCTCATCTACAACGGCATGGGAAACCGGCACAAAAGGGCTGTGGAAGCCATGGAAGCCGTGGGAATTGCCAAACGGGCGCATCATAAACCCAGTGAGATGTCAGGAGGCGAGCAGCAACGGGTGGCGATTGCTCGCGCCCTCGTCAATGATCCTGCGCTGATACTGGCTGATGAGCCCACCGGCAACCTTGATACCAAAACCAGCCACAGCATCATGGAATTCCTGCAGGAACTGAACAGGAAAGGCATAACTATTGTCATTGTCACGCATGAGGAAGACATCGCCGGCTATACAAAGCGCACCATCTACCTGCGTGACGGCAGCATAGTCAACGAAAAAACAAGATGAGCATCCTCGAATACCTCCTTTCCGCCTGGCAGGCCCTGTCATCCAATAAATTGCGGTCATTCCTTACCATCCTTGGCATCGTAATAGGTGTGGGTGCGGTAGTCTTTTTGGTCTCGTTCGGCAGGGGTCAGCAAAAGCAAATGACTACCATTTTTGAGAATATGGGCGCCAATGCCATATATGTTTCAGGCTCGACCCGCCAGACGATGGGCGGGGTCAGGCCGGAGGGCACACTTACAATGGAAGATGCCGAGGCGCTAACCAATAACAACAAGGCGCCGGCAGTAGCATCCGTGGCGCCCCTGTACTCCAAGATGCTTAAGACTGTATACGGCAACCAGATAAGGACCATTAATACTATGGGCTCGACCATGGCTATTCAAAGGATATTGAACTATATAATCGCCAGGGGCAGTTTTTTCAACGACGAGGATATCCGCAGGGGCACCAGCGTAGCCATCCTTGGCGATCAGGCTGCTAAAGACCTTTTCGGTACCGCTAATCCGGTCGGAGAGACTTTACGCATCGGCGGCAGAAAATTCGACGTTATCGGTGTCTGTGAAGCGCGCGGGGGGTTTATGGGCGGTAGCGCCGACAACTTTATCATGATCCCACTTCCAACCATGCAATCGAGATTTGGCATTGAAACCACGCCGCAGGGACATCCTGTGCAGACCATAGTAGTGGAGGCGGCGGCTACCAACCTTGTCAATACCGCCAGGGACCAGATAACCGAGATCATCAGGCAACGGCATCACGTAAGAGAGGGCGAGGAGAATGATTTCACCGTCATCGATATGCAGGAGATTTTGAAGAGGATGGACCAGTCCATGGCGGTCTTCCAGGTATTCATGGCCAGTGTTGCCAGTATCTCATTGCTGGTAGGCGGCATCGGCATTATGAATATCATGCTGGTTTCAGTGACCGAACGGACCAGGGAGATAGGCGTACGCAAAGCTATCGGGGCCAAACGCCGGGATATCCTGATTCAATTCCTGGTGGAATCTGCTATGTTAAGCCTGACAGGCGGCATCATCGGACTTATGCTGGCCGGGCTGGGTTCCCTGGCAATTAAAGGACAGATGATGAATAATATGCCGGTCAGTGCGCCCATATCCGCTGATATTGTCATTATGGCCCTGCTGGTGGCAATCCTCACCGGTATCATCTCGGGCACCTACCCTGCATTCAGAGCAGCCAAGCTTGACCCTATAGAATCGTTGCGGCACGAATAGAATCACCTGCCCTGGATCAACGAAAGGAATTCGGAACGGGTTACCGGCCTTTTCTCAAATGCTCCCCGCATAGCAGAAGTGATTACATTACTGCCCGGCTTTTTAATACCCCGCATCACCATGCAGAGATGCTCGGCCTGTATCACCACCGCCACACCATCCGGATTCAACGACTCCATGATGACGTCTGCGATCTGTTTGGTCATCCTCTCTTGCAACTGCAACCTTCTTGAGAATATCTCCACCACCCTGGCTAACTTGCTGACCCCAACTACCCTGCCATTCGAATTGGGGATATAGCCGATATGCACAACACCGTAAAACGGTAAAAAATGATGTTCGCACATAGAATGGAAGGGGATATCCCGCACGATAACCATTTCGTGATGCCCGGCCGAGAAGCCGGTGGATAGCACCTCACCTGCATCTACCGCCATCCCGGAGAACAGCTCCGCGTACATCTCAGACAGCCTTTGGGGAGTATCTACCAATCCTTCGCGGGATGGATCATCACCGATGGCCTCAATGATCTCGCGCGCAGCTTGCTTTATCTTATCTGCATCTAACATAATTACTGATATCAAGCCCTCCGGTTAACGTTTTCCATATTCATTCCGATCGAGCACCTTAATTGAATTCTTATCCGCCGCGCAATATGTTTCAGCGCCCAGGTACAATACCGGCTGCAATAGATTCAAATCAATTATGCCATTTTCCTGAAAAAGCTCCACTGCAATATGCACCGCAACAATTTCCCCGATAATCCATGCGTGATCACCGAAAAGCCTGTTATCGACGACTTTGCACTCATAGGCGGCATAGGCATCCTGCAATATTGACACGTCTGTTTTGATAGCCGAATCTTCCTCGATATTGAACTCGGTAAATTTATCCGTAAAGCTTCCGCTGCTTCCCCCCACAGCCACAACAGTTGCTGCCTGTCCCTGCGGCAAAAAGTTTATGCCAAACTGTTTACTATCATTTATCATTTGGTAGGTATAACGTTTAGGAGATATGGCAATGCCGTAAAGCGGTGGTTTAAAGGAAACCGGGCTGTGCCAGGCCACGGCCATGGCATTTTTTCTCCCCGCAGAGCTAACGGTAACGATAGCAGCCACCCGTGGATAATGCTGATAGAAGGCCCCAATATCTTCCCCAACAACCTTTAGCATAGCTTGCCCTCCTTCGGGAGCGGATATTTACTTCTTCAAGCCGAGGTGTTTCTCGATGACCTCAAGATCAGCCGGCAACTCCGGAAATGGTTTAACATACTTGGTGGGAATATCCGGGTCTTTAAGGCCGTTACCCGTCACAACGCAAACGACTTTTTTACCTTTATAGCTCTTGCCCTGCCCAAGCATTTTCAGCAGACCGGCCAGGGGAGCGGCCGATGCGGGCTCTCCGAAAACACCCTCTTTGCCGGCCATCAATTTGTATGCCGCCAGTATCTCATCGTCAGTGACACTGTCTATTATGCCTCCCGACTCGTCCCTGGCTGCAACTGCTGATTTCCAGCTTGCAGGATTGCCGATGCGGATTGCGGTGGCAATGGTCTGCGGAGCTTCGATAATCATATTCTTGACTATCGGCGCTGCTCCCTCCGCCTGGAATCCCATCATTACCGGCGTTTTGTCAACTTTGCCGTTATTCTTCCATTCAGTAAAGCCCTTCCAGTAGGCCGTGATATTACCGGCATTGCCGACGGGGATAAAAAGGAAATCCGGCACACATCCAAGGTCGTCGATAATTTCGAAAGAAGAAGTCTTCTGCCCCTCAATGCGGTAGGGGTTCAGGGAATTAACCAGCGTAATAGGGTACTTTTCGGCAAGGATCCTGGTCACCTTGAGAGCCTGGTCGAAATTTCCTTCGACAGTGATTATTTCAGCGCCATAGGCAATGGCCTGAGCCATTTTACCAATAGCTATCTTTCCCTTGGGAACAAGGATGATGACTCTTAAGCCGAAGCGTGCGCCGTACGCCGCGGCAGATGCGCTGGTGTTACCGGTTGAAGCACAGATAGCCTGTTTGCTTCCTCCCTCAATTGCCTTGGCCATAGCCATCACCATGCCCCTGTCCTTGAAGGACCCGGTGGGATTGCATCCTTCCAGCTTGAAATAAAGTTCACCAACACCAAGTTCCCTGGCAAGGTTAACCGATTTCACCAGCGGAGTTTCCCCCTCGCCAAGAGAAATCATGGGTGTCTTAGCGGTTATGGGTAGATAATCTTTGTGCTTTTGCAGTACGCCTCTAATCATAATTAAATTGCCTCAACTCGTATGAAGTTACTTATCTCTTTTACAACGCCCAGTCTATTTATAACCTTTATCGCTTTTTGCACTGCGTTTTCACTGGCTGGATGAGTCATAATTACTATCTCCGCCGTCCTGGTTGAAGGATCTGATTCTTTCTGGATAACAGAGGCTATGCTTATCATATGGTTGCCCATAGCGGCAGATATCTGTGCCAGTACGCCGGGCTGATCAAGTATCTGCATGCGGAAATAATACCTGGTCTGGATATCCGAAATCGGCTGAATGCCGGAGGTCTTTTCAGGTATAAAACGGGGCGCATTATCACGCCTGGCATTAATATTCTGCGCAATATTTATTATATCGGCAATCACTGCGCTGGAAGTAGCAGACGGGCCCGCGCCCTGCCCGTAAAACAGCACATTGCCTACCAGGTCGCCTATAACATAAATAGCATTATAAACACCATCAACTTTAGCCAGCAACGATTCAGCCGGGATAAGCACCGGGTGAACTCTGGCTTCCACCAGTTTGCCGGAGCGCTTGGCAATAGCCAGCAGCTTAATCGCGTATCCAAATTCGCTGGCATAGCGGAAATCCCGCGGATTCAACCTGGATATCCCCTCGTAGAAGACCTCATCGAAGTTGACATCCATATCAAAGCCCAGCGATGTCAGGATGGCCAGCTTGTAGGCAGCATCAAGTCCACTGATATCATTTGCCGGGTTCGCTTCCGCGTAACCGAGCTTCTGCGCCTGTTTCAACGCGATGTTAAAATCCAGGTTATCGTGAGCCATCCTGTCAAAATGTAATTTGTTGTGCCATTCACTATGGCATAAATAGCCTGGATGTCATTGGCTACAAGGTCGCGCTGGAACGGTGATATAAGCGGTATACCTCCGCCCACGCTCGCCTCAAATCGCAACCCAACATGATTCTGCTGGGCCAGGGAGAGCAACTCTGTCCCATGTTTGGCCATCACTTCCTTATTGGCCGTCACAACATGCTTCCCATTCTTTAATGCCTCTTTGATATAGTCAACAGCCGGGTGCTCGCCGCCGATCAATTCAATTACAATGTCGATATCATCGTTATATACAACCTGGCGGTAATCAGCGGTAAACACGCTTTGCTGCAGGCCGGGCAACGCGTGCTTTGAGGTGTCCGTTTCCGCCACCATTTTGAGCGACAGCGGACTCCCGGCCTGGCGCGCCAGCGTCTTACTCTTGGCAAGCAGGTTCCCGGCCACCCCGCTGCCGATTGTCCCCATCCCCAGCAAGCCGATATTTACCGGACGTTTTTTCTGCAATGTCCTACTGGCTCCTGCCTTTAAGTACTTTTGCAACCGCGAAGTCTTTCTGTGTCTGATCCAGCTTGTTTTCCACCTTGGCATTATCCATGAGGCCCTTAATCCATGCGCTCAAACACTCCTCTGATAACGCCTGCTTGATGTTATCCGCCAGCGGCCTTTCCTGTTTATTTAACACCTGCACCAGCCAGTATCCACCCCTGGTTTTCACGCTGTTATCTGTGATTACAGTGCTGATTTTGCCTTTTTCAAGAGTAGCCAGGATGCTGGCCAACTGGCTCTTATCAACTCCAGGCACTATCCAATCGAGGTCCCCTCCCTTATCCTTGCTGGCATGTTGCGAATATTGTTTTGCCAGGGTATCCCAACTCTCGCCGTTGATTAACCTGAGCCTGACAGATTCAGCATCATCTTTGGATGAAAACAATATACCCCTGGCGTGTACGCCCTTGGTATCATCCTTATCAAGCACCTCAATCACCCAGTACCCAAAAGGCTTTTCCATATTTTCGTCATATATAGGGTCACTGATTGCGTTTGTATCCAATTTAAAAATCACGTCTTTCAGTATGGACTCTTTAAGCGTATCTAACGCTTTGTCTTCATAGCCCATGGGGATCCAGCCCAGGTAGCCTTTCTTTGACTGAGTAACACTATCTATGGAAAGCATAGCCGCCATAGTGGAGAAATTATCGCCAAGTATAAGCTTCTGCCTGCGGTCATCAGCCATAAACTTCGTTTCAAGCAGCATGGCCTGCACTTCAGCCTGTTCAACCGCGGCGGGTTGCTGGGGCAGGCATTGCTGTTCATTATATTTCCTGGTTATTACTCTCGCCTTCATCATATCCGTGCTGACATTATTAATAGGCAATTTCAGAAGTTCTATTTCCTTGCTGACCTCATCATCGCTGTAAGTTATATTGGCTGACTGGGCGCCTTCTATCACTACCGTAGTTTGAGGTATAGCCTGGGCGACTATGTCCACATAATATTTAACCATGTCGCTGCTCTGCCCCTTGGTATAGGCATCCAACATTTTAATATAGTAATCCATATCAAATGATTTATTGTTGACCTTAACAGCTACCTGCTGGTACGGCATTACCTGTTCGGCATATAGCCAGTAGCCGATAATTCCCAGAACAGCGGCTATGATGCAGGCCGTGGCAATCGTAATAACCCGTGAAAGCTTTTTCTCCTTCTCCCACCTTGTGACCTGGTGCTTGGTCGGTTTTCTAACTGTTTTTTCTTTTCGGTGTTTTCCAGCCAATTCAGAATCCTCTCGTTATTAAAATAAATTGAGGCAATTTTCATTGCCTGCGAATGCCCAAATATGATAACATATTTTCGTTTCACGAACACGGGGTGTAGCGCAGCCTGGTAGCGCACCTGAATGGGGTTCAGGTGGTCGTCGGTTCAAATCCGACCACCCCGACCAACTTAGCCTCTTTAACTATTTCTGTTTGACTAACTGAATTTCACAGTATAAGTCGTATTGGTTACAGGCATCATTGCTACGCTTGGTTCCCTCAATATTGCTTCAATAAAAAGTATTTTACACCGGCAATAAAAAAGAGCTGACTCTGCAGAGCCAGCTCTTTACATTTTCAGGAAAAAATATGCTATAAAACCACCTTCCCGAGTTCTTTCAAGCCGGCATCCAGGCCGCGTCCGAACAACTTCAGTTTAATCGGCTCACCGTTGCCATATTTCCTATATACCTGGCAGACCTGGCAGACACTGGTATCTCTGCCGGTAGCTCCGCGGTTATCGAGTTTGCAATAGGTCCCCTCAATCTCCCAGCATGGCAAGAACTGGTACCTGGCAGCAGGGCACTCGGCCTTTATCATCGGCGGGCAATGGCACTTGTCCCAACAGGATTCTTTGCCATACCAGAAGTTGACTTTCGCAGTATCCTCAACTCCATCAATTGTTCTCGTTTTTACTATTGTTTCTGTCATTGTCTTTGCCTCCTGTACTGAATTAGTCCGGCGTTTACTTTTATGCCCTAAATATAACATCGGGCTAATTGTGCGCCATCGGCCTGAACGCTTAATTGCATTTGCGCATTTACGCATAGATGGCCGGTGACAGGTCAGCAAAAATGCTTATGTGGTATTGAATGGGATTTGGGTAGGGAGATGTATCCGGTTAAGGCATTATCTGCCTGTAGTAATGCTAATTCAGATGCTTAACAACCCTGACTACCTGGATGATGAGGGCGAAGACATCCTCTTTTTTATTGTACGGAGCTATGATCATTTGTTCGCCTTCCATTTTCAGGCAAAGATCCCCGGGGGACGGTTGCATATCTTTTCCGCAGATAATGATATCGCCTTTATGCACAATGTTACCATACTCCAGATCGCTGGATTTTATACCTATTAACTTCATCTCTCTACCTCCATCAATAGCCAACTCCCTTGGTACAAAAGCATATTCAATTATTTGCTTGCTCTCAGTATCGGCATATACCGGCACAATTGCCGGCAACGATAATGACAACTCATTAATTATTTCATAAGGCGTTTTCTTTAGCAAATCATCTTTCGGCCCTTTTTCCAAAACAAGATTGCTCATTTCATGGACAGAAACTTTTAACGCCCTGGATAACTTGCTAAGCGATGCTATGGTTACGGATTTATAATCGCCTTTCTCGATGCGGCAAATAAACGACGGCGAGAGATCAGCCAATTTGGCTAATTCAGCTTGTGATAAGCCCCTCTTGGAGCGAGTCTCTTTTACATAGTCACCTAACATATCTTTACCATCCTCCGCTAAGCTGTTAATTTACCATAGTAAATATTTTCCGCAATCACTGAAAAATTCCTAAAAACCTATTGATTTTAGTAAATTATTTGTTTAATATAGTAAACATGAAGTTACAGGCTGAGCTTTACAGGATAATGCAGCAGGAAAAACTGACCAACGCCAGGTTAGCAACCAAGTTAGGCATTTCCCCTTCGATGCTGTGCCTGGTGCTGATTGGCGATAAAAAACCGGGCCGGCGTTTCCTTCAGGGATTGGCCATGCATTATCCCGATATTTGCCTGAAATATTTACGGGATCGAACCCCGACCCAGCCACAAGGCGGGTAGTAAAAATGAACTTGAGTAAATCATTTATGGTATGGCATATTATTTTACCCCGCTGCATATTTACTAAAGTGAATGAATGCAGTAAACGGGAGCGCAGCCGGCGAATTATATAAAAGTGTGATCCAACGGCCCCCGGCTTACACCTGGGCGGGAGCAATCCGGGAACCGTGGAAATAATAGTTCGGAGGTTTTTCATGGAAAGTGAAGGTTGGACCATTGGACTGGTATCTACATTCATTGCTGTAGCTATCCTTACCGGTGTCATAGTGGCCTTCTCAATGCTGACATGGGTGCTGGGCAATGTTTAAGCGATTGGCCACCATAAAAATCGGCGTCCTGGAATTCGTGTACAAGTTCCTCCTGGTACTTTTCGTTATCATGCCGGTATGCATGGGCGTATGCTTCTGGATAGGAGTGCAGGCTGACGCCGCGCTCAATATCCACTTGTTAAAGTTCATCATGCCGTTCATCGGGTCAGCAGTGGGCTTTTTCTTCACCGCCCTGCTTATCCAGGCCGGGCACAAGCGGGAAGCTCCCGCCACCGCGGAGGAATCAGCCCAACCATATTCAGACAGACTGGTCAGCAGGCATGTCGAAGCGGCGGAAGCAGCATCACTGCCGAAGCCATCGATACCGCGCGCCGGCTTCGTCGCGCCATATTCTGTGCAGGGAGGTAAATAGAACATCTTATTATTCTACCGGGTAACCCGAATCTACCCAGGCGCCGAAATTGCCCTTGAGGGCGTACACATTCTTAAAACCTGCGTCCTTAAGCAGCTCGGCGCCTGATAGCGGGGCACCCGTCCAGTGGCTGTAGACTAAATATGTCGCATTCTTGTCCCAACCTGACGCCGCCGCTGGTAGAGTAGACGCTGGCAAATTTACTGCACCAGGCAAGTGGCCCTCGTCGTAATGACGGGGCGACAGATCTATAATGACCACGCCAGTAGTCTTGTCGAGCAATTCTTTGGCTTCCTGGGGAGTTAGCCACATCGACGAGACACCTGACGTGGTCTGTTTATATGTAAATCCTGCTACCACTACCGCTACAATTGTGAAAAAGATCGCGTAGAATACCATTGCATGTGATGCTTTCACCGGTTTACTCCCTTTAATTTAATTCCAGTGTTTCGACCATTAAAGACCTGTCCATTGTAAGTTCCGGAAACCCTTCATCCATGAAGACCGCTCGTATCACCGTTCGGTCACTGAATCGAGTATCTTTACTCATCGATAACTGTGCAAATAGTACATTCATCAGAACAGGCTCAATTCATCTTTATTAAAGTAAATCATATCCCTGAATGACACGCATCGATTAGTAAGTTTATTTTTTTACAGAAATCAGTAAGGTAAAGGCGTACCCCGAAATGCTTAGTTGAATTGCCTGCTTACACAATTTACTTTAATAAATCCGGTTTCTGTTATTTGATTAAGAGTTGTACGGTACTGGCATTTGCCGCGGTAATCGAAAATGCGACTACAGGAATGAGGCTGAATTATTTCAATTTTGATTGAGAGATTCCATATTGTAAATCTAACCACCTGCAACGCTGGCACTGCAGGCCATTTCATAATTGAAAACTCCCGGGGCCAAATGACGCTGTTTATTGACCAGATTATTAACCTCTCTTTATGGATTTGATATAATCGTATAGCTAAAGGAGGTAGCAATGGATCTCTCAGTTTTCGGCATACTTTGGGCTCTAATCGAACGCGCTTGCCTTGTTCTGGTAGTATTCCTGCTGCTGTTCCATCTGAAGTTCTTTAAGCGTATGGTTGAGCAAAAATTAAATATCCTCGACCAACTGATCCTCGCAGTATTGTTCGGTTGCTTCGCACTATATGGCACGTATAGCGGTATACAAACTTCAGGAGCAATTGCTAATATCCGCAATGTCGGACCCGTTATGGGAGGCCTGCTGGGCGGACCCCTGGTCGGCCTGGGCGCCGGGTTGATCGGCGGTATTCACCGCTATCTGATGGGCGGTTTCACAGCTCTGCCCTGCGCCATCGGAAGCATTTTGAGCGGGTTGATCGCAGGGGTGTTGTTTATTTTCTGGAAGGGGAAAATCGGCGTCTGGAAACCAACTTTATTCGCCTTTTTAATGGAAATCGCCGATATGCTGCTGCTATTATTTATTGCCCAACCATTCGACAACGCATTAAAACTGGTCAGCATAATAGCAGCTCCGATGATACTTGCCAATACCTTCGCGATAGCGGTATTCGCTTTCCTGCTCAGAGATATGAAATCAGAGCAAACTCAAGGCAATAAAATCTAAACAAAACTGATTACTGGTTGCTACGGGATTGCCGTGAGAATGGCTTAAGGTCAGAGCAGGTACATATCTTCCGCTTCCCTGAGCAGGGAATCGCGAAAACGGGGATCGGCCAATGATATTATGTCTAATGCCCTTTCACGGGTCGATTTGCCCTTTAAATTGATCGCGCCATGCTCGGTAACCAGGTAGTGCACATCCATCCTGGGCGTAGTTATAACAGCACCGCTATCCAGCCTCGGCACTACCCTGGATACCTGCCCTTTCCTGGCCGTTGAATAGAAGGCCAATATTGACTTCCCGCCACGGGAATTATAAGCTCCGCGTACATAGTCGAGTTGACCGCCGGTTCCGCTGTATTCAGACCCTGACAGAAACTCGGCATTGCATTGCCCCAACAGGTCAACCTGGATGATGGAATTGATGGAAACCATATTATCATTACGCGCAATGATATCCGGGTTATTGGTGTAGGAAACGGGGTAGCTCTCCATACTGGGGTTATCATGCATGAAGCGGTACATCTCCCCTGTGCCCTCGGCCACGGTAAAAACATTTTTCATGGGATGCAGGTTCTTCCTGCGGCCGGTCACGACACCTTTCTTGATCAGTTCTACCATGGCCGGACCGAACACCTCGGTATGTATACCCAAATCCCTGTGATTCATCAGCTTCATGGCAATAACGTTGGGCAGGCCACCAAAGCCTAATTGCAGCGTCGCGCCGTCGGGCACGAGATCAGCCACCAGTTTACCGATGGCATCATCCTCCACCCTGGCACCCGGCCACTTGAACTCGATCAGCGGTGTTGTGCTCTCAACAACTGCATGTACCTCAGAGATATGCAGGAGTGCATCCCCAAATACGCGGGGCATGTTTTTATTGACTTCCACGATAAGCCGTTTACAGCACCTGGCTACAGTGGACGTGTAATCGTTGGAAGTGCCGAAGCTGAAAAAACCCGCCCTGTCCATAGGCGAAACCATAGTAACGGTTACATCAATATCCAGGTTCTCACGCATCAGCCTGGGGACCTGGTGAAAATGATTGGGCACATAATAGTTCAGCCCCACCCTGACGGCGGAGCGCGATGCCTTGCTGACAAACCATGAAAAAGCCTGCACGCAATCGGCCAGATCCGGGGAAAGCAATGTTTTGGAAACATTCTCCATGGGCAGCAGAGAATGAACGTTCAGATTCTTGAGTTCGCCAGCCCGGACACGGTCCGCAATCGCCTTCAGCAGCGCGGGCGGCTCAGCAGCAGCTAGGCCGTGTACTAATGTGCTGCCGTTTTTAATCCTGCTTACGGCCTTATCAGGCGAGGTAAGCTTGCGCCTGTACTGTGCACGGTATGTTTGCATAATCAGCCGGTGAAGCTATTGTTAGCCGCATCCTCGTTTTCGAAGATGTTGAATAGCTGTGTGAACCCGGCAATATCGAAGACTTCCCTGATATTGGGCTTCATGCAGGCGAGCTTAATATCGCCTTGCTGCTTGCGCACCTTTTTCAATTGTGATAGAAAGACCCGCAGGCCGGAGCTGCTGATATACTCGAGCCCCTCCAGGTTCAACACCATTTTTACGCAGCCGCTCTCAATGACAGCATCAAGTTTTTTCTCAACTTCAGCGGCGCTGTACGCATCAAGCCTGCCGGTCAAACCCAGAATATTAACATCACCCGATTTCTTCCCGGTTAAATCCAATGTGGTCTCCTTTATATCTCCAAATTTCTACAGCGCATCATCATGCATCGAGTATAACATTTATATAGTTTAGCCACATTACCTCGATTTATTTTTAGGAAACCCTTTAGGCACCTATACTCCTTCCACGCTGGAAAGCACGTTGTCAAACCTTTTCAGAGCATCATCAATCACGGCATCCGTATCAGCCATGCTGGTATACATGCGCGAACCTGCCAGTGTAATCAGACCATTTGCCATAAAGGCCGCACCCATTTCTTCCATCATGTGCTTACGTGGTTTGACCTCATTCAATAGCCTCTCGATATTATTGAAATCCAGAAATGTTACTCCGGAAGTTTCCAGATGAACGATTGAGCCCTGGTTATAAACCACAAACGGCAGCTTAAGGCGTTCAATTGTATTTTGCAGGCCTTTTGTAAGTCTGTCGCCTGCCTTTCCTGCAATTACAGGAGCATTGGTACGCTCCATTTCAAGCAATGCGTAGTAACCGGCAACGCAGGAGAGTGGGTTGGCCGAAAGCGTCCCGCCTACGTAGGCGCGTTCGCCCGTTCCCTCGACGCCGGCAGCAAAACATTGGATTATATCGGCCCGGCCACCCACACCACCTGCCATTGGATAGCCTCCGGTGATGCACTTGCCAAAAATCGTCAGGTCGGGTTTGACGCCGAAATAGCCCTGTGCCCCACCCATTCCGAGCCTGAAACCAGTAACGACTTCATCGAAGATGAGCAGTGCGCCGAACTCATCGCATAGTTTGCGGACCTTACTATTAAAATCAAAAGGTACCGGGCGAGTGCCGCTTTCAGGCCCGACCGGCTCCACGATGACGGCTGCCGTTCCGCCGGTACGGCGGTTGGCAACCAGTCTGCGTTTCAGCGCCTCCAGGTCATTCGGGTAGAACTCCTGTGTATTGGAAGTCGCACCATTCGGGATGCCGACGGCTTCCATTCGTCCTGTGCCGGGGATATGCATCCCATAAACCATTGAATCGCTCCAGCCGTGGTAGGCGCCACCAACCTTAATGATCTTCTTCTTTTTGGTAAATACTCGCGCGCCCCGGATGGCCGCCATCACGCTCTCGGTCCCGGAGCCCAGCATGCGGAACATCTCAACAGCCGGCATGAAACGGTTAATCAGTTGCGCCAGTTTAAGTTCGTATTCATGGAATAGTCCGGTGACAGGTCCGCAGGAATTCAGCATTTCCACGACCTTTTCACGTACCGGGGCATAATTGTTGCCCAGCATGATCGGCGCGCCGGCCTGTAAAAAATCAATGTATCTATTTTTATCCACGTCCCAGAGGTAAGCTCCTTCGGCTTTCCCGATGGCAATCGGGAACGGGTAGTTGAAGGCCAGGTTATGCTGGACGCCTCCCGGGATATACTTCTTGGCTTCGTCCGTCAATGCCCGGGACTGCGCACATTTTGTATCGAAATAAGCAAGATATTCCTTCATCTTTTCCGATCGTACCCGTCGCATCGGCTGGCTGACAAGAGCGTCCAGCCGCCGGTAAACGAGGTCAACGTCGGGATACTGAGAAATTGCATATTTCTGCGTATCACTCATATAAACCTCCCGTAATACATATCAATTGTACCAGCTTTCACCTTCCGTTTATATCCCCCGCCTGATCTCGCATTACCGCACCGGACCATCTTCATCCGGCGCGGCAATTTATATCAGGACCAGGTTACCAGCATCCTGCCGATTGTTCATTCACCAAACAAATTATGCTTCTTTCTTGAACGCCTTGAATGGATCGGCCCATTGTTTGACCGAAGCTGCAAGTTCTTTATGTGTCTTGGAGTATTCCTCAAGAGAAATACCCTTGAGCGTGGCATCAATCGCCTGTCTGAAGGCCTTCCCGCCTGCTACAGGACCCAGCGGGTGAGCATGAATTCCCCCACCCGATCCAATTACGATATCATTCCCAAGCTCCTGCATCACTTTGGGCACATGTGTCGGGGTAATACCACCGGATGCCATTGGCCACGTCGGTTTAAGCTGATATAAAGGATACGTCAGATTTCTGGCCACAGAATCGAACTTCTCGACAATGACCGAGGCTTTCCCGTAAGGAGCGGGAATGACGACTATGTCGGCGCCTGCCAGCCGTGCAAGTTTACCAAGTACCAGGTGAGAGCTCATCCCGTGCATAGGAGACATGTACAGCGCTCCTGCTACATCCATATGCCCTAGAATGGGGACGCCTATTTTCGGGTCCTCTGCAAGCGCCTGTAAGACCGGAATTCCAACAGCAATATAGTTGACCATGATAGCGTTGGCACCCAATTCCACCGCACGCCTGGCATTTTCGAATACTTTCGGCACCGAATCGGTGACATTGACCGTGTAGAGTGTGCGCTCTCCCGTCTCCTCGAAAACCTGCTTTTCAATTTCCATGTATCGCTTAACACGGCCTTTGATCGAGTTAAAGGAAGCATCCGCGATCAGCTCGTCATCCTTAACTATGTCGCAACCACCCAACGCGGCAAGCCTGAACAACTCGGCCCCCACCTCCAGTGGATAGCCTGTACACGGTTTAACCATGTTGTTCAATAACGGCCTCTTCTTAACTCCCAGGAGTTTCCTGATCCCATCAATTCCGAACTTGGGACCCTGGAACCCGGCGACGTATTTCTTAGGAAATCTTATGTCAACCAGTTTTATCGGGCCTGCCATAGATATATTGCCCACAACGGTGGTTAGCATCATAGGTATTTGCGATCCAACATTCACCACAGGAAAGGCTATTTGCACGAACCAATTTCTGTCCTTAACGTCGGCAGGAATACTATACTCGTAATCAGGTATCTCATAACAGCCAATTACCTTCGCCACATGGCGCCTGCGCACTTCCGGGGTCTCACCAGGAACTGGCACCCAGGTCCCTGTGCTTTGCTCAATGGCCAGCATCGGCGCCAGCTTGGGCATGGGAAACATGGCCGGGGATGTGACGATGTAGGTACCGATGATGTAATCATCGTAGTCAATCCCATCCGGCAATGCTACAGGTTGGCTTAACATCTCATCATTCGTCATTTATGTTCCTCCTATTTTATACTTTAGCTTAATCACACGTTAATTTGTTTGGCCTTTCGCAACATCGCTACAGACCCACCTACACTTCAACATATAAGTGATCGACGTAACCCTGGCAACCGGACATAGAAATGGCAAAGACTTCCTTTTTTCGAAATCCGTACCGTAAAGTTCCCGCTATTACCATGAGATTACCTCTGGCAATAAGGTTTTGCGCAGTCTCAACGATTGGCCATTTATCAGGGCCAAATTGCCCCATACTTCACTTCCAAGTTTCAACTTTACAATATCAGGATTATAAATCGCAATCTTGACGCTGTCAAGATTAGACAGTACTATTATCTCATGCCCGCCAAAAAATATCATCACGGCGACCTAAAGAATGCACTGATTAAGGCAGGGATTGAGATCCTCTCCAAAGAGGGCGTTCACGGCCTTAGCCTGCGTAAAGTGGCACAGAAAGCAGGCGTCAGTCACACGGCACCCTACTCGCACTTTGCCGACAGGCAGTCGCTTATAGCCGCCATCTCGATAGAAGGCTTCCGGACAATATATGAACTGTTGGATGGCGTAATTCAGCGTTATCAGGGCAAACCTCTCAGGCAATTGGTGGAAGCCGCCTGGGCGTACGTCCAGTTCGCACTCAGTGACCCGGCACATTTCAAGGTGACCTTATCCAGCGTACTGGAGAGGGAGAAAGACTATCCCGCGTTCGTTGAGATGTCTCACAAAGGCTTTGGGATGGTCGTCCGGATAGTCGAGACGTGCCAGGCCGCAGGCGTGCTACGCCCCGGGCCGGCAGATGTGGAAGCCATAAGTGTATGGAGTACTGTCCACGGGTTTGTATCTCTTCTTCTGGAAGGACAAATCTATCATTCTATTCTGGAGCGTTATACGGTGCGTGAACTGCTGATTTTTTGCCTGGCACATGTTACCCTCGTCGAACTGACTCCTGAAAGCTATTCGGAAATGGAGCCCTCCGGGGTATATATTTACCCTGCCATAAGTACACCAGCCTAAGACGCATCACGTAATCAGGGATGTAACGAGTGGTTGGCAACCTGGCTAAATCAGGATACTACTATCTTTAACTACACCTCGCTTTATTTATCCTCTCGTAAAATCCCTTCAAATCGGGATACAACTCCTTATAGGAACGGTAAAGGAAATCATAAACCTCACGGTTCTTGGCCTGAGGTTTAAAAGTATATGCGACTCCAACCACTTTTTTCAACGACTCAAAATCCTTGTATATACCAAGCCCCACCGCTGCTGCCATTGCCACTCCCACCGCCCCTGCCTCCTGGGCATTACGCACCGGTTCTATTATCTTGCCCGTAACATCGGCGATAATTTGCATCCAGGGATGGCCCAGAGCTCCGCCTCCAATTACCCTGAGCGAGGGTAATGGAAATTTATATTCCTTTTCCACCCTTTCGATTATCCAGCGGATATTATAAGCCACACCCTCATATACGCCGCGCAGCAGATGTTCGCGTGTATGCTCGGGTGTGAGATTCAAGAATCCTGACCGTATGTAGGTGTCGGAGATCGGCGTTCTTTCTCCGTACATCCATGGCATAAATATGAGGTAGTCCGAACCTGCAGGCACTTCCATCACCCTGCTGTCCATAAAGCCATATATATTGGCAATAGTGGCATCGGCACTCTCGGTCCTGCATACCTGTTCGCCCAACCATTTAAGGCAGCCGCCGGCCGTTTCCATCTGAGCCAGGAGCAGTGCTTTATCCGGATCGGCCGACTGGATGGCCGCGACACCATTTTTCCCGGTCGGGGTCTTCCGCGTAACAACCCCAACCCAGGCCGACGTCCCAATGCTTATGTGGCCATCTCCCTCTCCCACTGCGCCTGAACCAACGGCCGCAGAGGCCGTATCTCCGGCTCCACCCATCACAGGCGTGCCCTCAAGCAGTCCGAACTGCGCCGCAGCCTCTTTCGTCAAGCTGCCAATTTTGTCAATAGAGCGTGTTAGCGGCGGCAATTTCGCTGTATCAAATCCGACATACCCAAAAATACTTCTCAGCCAATCCTTTTTCTTTAAGTCCAGGCCAAAACCCGAGGCGTTGTTCCAGTCCATGGACATACTGCCGGTACAACGGTATTTCAGGTAACCATTTAGATCCAGAAATAACTTCATTTTCCTATAGGTTTCGGGCTCGTTATTTTTGATCCAGAGGAGTTTAGGCATTGCATCCTTCCCGCCGATCTCCGCACCCGCTATGGCAGCAAATATCGAAGGGCCCAGAAATTTGTTCATCACAAATTTAGCCTCTTCAGCCGCCCTGTTATCCATCCAGATAATCCCCTGCCTTAAAGCCACCCCATTTTCATCCATTGGCACAATGCCAAGCATTTGAGTGGAAAATGTGAGGCATAAAATATCCGCAGGCGACACTCCGGTTTCTGAAAGAAGTTGCCTGGTGCTACTGGTTACAGCGCTCCACCAATCTTCAGGATCTTGCTCCGCCCAACCTGGCCGGGGATAGTTAATATCGTATGGATGAAGTACCTTGCCGTGGACTTCCCCCCCCACACCCACCAGAACAGCCTTATTGTTAGTGGTACCGACATCGTGAGCAATTATGTATTTCGCCATATGACTACCCCCTTTAAATCGCTTTAATATATGATATCACCGCTGTAAATTGTGCATCATCATACATAACATCCCGTATTGAATCAATACCCCTACTGCTATGCATATATAGTATTTTGACCATAGCCTCGATTCACCCCTATACTTCCAGGTAAAATTGGGGTCAGGCATGACAGAGCGCACATATATCAAGTTATATAAATCCGGAGAATTAGCAGCAAGAGCTGTCGCCCTCCAGGAGCAGCTATATAACTGTGATACCTGTCCGCGTGCATGCCACGTAAACAGGTTTGAGAATATGCGGGGGTTTTGCGGGTCAGGACAACTTATCTCGGTCTCAAGCTATTGTGACCATCACGGAGAAGAACCTGCCCTATCGGGAACAAGAGGTTCCGGGACAATATTTTTCCATAACTGCAACTTGCGGTGCAAATACTGCCAGAATCACCAGATAAGCCAGGGTACTGACAACCGGTCACAGACACTAAGCAGCAGCGAACTGGCCGCAATAATGCTCCACTTGCAGAATGACCTGCGCTGCCATAACATTAACCTCGTATCACCCTCGCACTATGTGCCGCAAATAGTTGAAGCCCTGTGCCACGCCATTCCCGCTGGCCTGCATATACCTTTAATATATAATACCAACGGTTACGATTCTCTGGACACCCTGAAAATGCTTGACGGGGTCATAGATATTTACCTTCCTGACCTTAAGTACGCTGATAACCTGTATGCGGATGAATTTTCTCATTGCAGCAATTATGTGGAATCAAGCAGGCAAGCCATAAAGGAAATGTACCGTCAGGCCGGCAACCTTGTCATTGACGAATCGGGTATTGCACAAAGTGGATTGATTGTGCGCCATTTAATCCTGCCGAACGATGTAGCGGGCAGCGCTGACTCCCTGCGCTGGCTGGCGAACGATATTTCAAAGGACGTTACGGTCAGCATTATGGCCCAGTATTATCCCTGCCACCTCGCTTCACAAGAACCCTTAATCTCCAGAAAAATCAGCCTGGAGGAATACAGCCACGTTGCAGAAATGGTAAATGAACTGGGCTTGGAGAACGGCTGGTTCCAGGAAATGAATTCACCCGAATTCTACTTGCCCGACTTCAATCATCCAGGGCGCCCATTCTCAAAGTAATAAGTCAACCTGCCGTTACAGCCTGTCTTTCAGGTTACGTCTAAATATTCCTCTCACAAAATCGTGACCAGATTTGGCCCATATCTCCTTTATCCTGGGTATATACATCAAGACGGGCACGGCAGTCACAAAAATGGCATAAATAAACAAACCCGTATCTTTATATACAAACCAGGCGATAAGCCAAAATGCGATAAGAGATATGGCATATGACGCAGTCGGCCAGCGGGTAATCAACGCCAAAATAAGGAATGCTGCAAGGTAGATTAAATCGCCCAATGGAATAGGCAGCTTAAGGGAACCTACATCCACCCCGATTACCCAGGCGAGCAGGAATGCCAGAATGCCGATCGCGGTAGCTCCACCTTTTCCGCCTTTGAACTTGAGAAATACAGGAAAATTATGGCCGGCGATAACTGCTATCCCAGCAGCCATTTCAACAGGAACAACCATATTACCCGCCACCACAAATAAATACGTTGATATCAGATATGCAAGCAGTACGGCCAGGATACCTTTACATACGTCTGACGCTAATACCAGCATGCCCGGCCAGAAACCTATGATATAAAAGGTATTCATTGCCCCCATGTTGTGACTGCCCACTTGCCGAATATCAATCCCCTTGAAGGCACGCCCAACCAGGTAGGCCGAGGGGATGGAACCTAAAAAGTAACTAACGATGATTGATGCTATGAATGCTAATACTGTATTTATCATATTAATTAACCACCATAGCTATATTATAAACCCAAAATGCATTAAATGTGTGTACGCAAAACTACGTATTTCTCAAAAACTCAGAAACTGGTTCCTGGCGATCAGCGCCACCTCTCCGCGCTGATTAGTATAGGTCGTTTCCAAGGTGGTAACCATGGTGGGCCCCATCCTGGTTTCCTTGCCCTCGATATTGGCAATTTTGATAACGGCAACCAGCATATCACCGGCGCCAATGGGCGCCTTGAATTCATATTCAACGCTCCCATCCAGGTTCCCCCGCGGTGCACCGGCGGCGATGAGCTTCTCCACAAATTGGAACATATCAAAACCGCTGGTAACAGGCCAACCGGTAAATGAGGGCGGCGCTTTAAGCCTGCCAAATTCGCTCTGTGCGGCGAATTCCACATCGTTATGCATGGGGTTGGAGTCACCGACAGCCCTGGCAAATCGCTGGATAGAGCCTTCTTCAATCTTATAAAGCAAAGGCGGCTCAGCGGTTCCAATAAGTTTTTTTAATCCGTCTGTCAATACGAACACTGCCATTTCAGGTTTCCTCCATTTCAGGTTGTCAGGTAAGCCGTCAACAAAATATCGCTGGTTGGCATGTGCGTCTCATACTCAACCAGCGATACCGGGTTAAAGGACTATTTTTTTATGATTATTTGGCTTTCGATGGTAAAGCCGTGAGCGCACTGCCGGTTGTATTCTTCTCTCCTTTATCGTTCTCCACCCAGATCTCACACTCCACAAGATTCTCATCGCCCTGCACAAATTTCTTGGTGACCTTGCCCTTGCACCACCAGGTATCCCCATCATGGGGTTCGTCGAAAGTTTTCATCTTGCGTGGATAATCCATACCGCGATAGCGGCACGACAATTTCTTTAATCCGCCTTTTTCACCTATCCAGTCCGTCATCAGGTTAACTAACCAGGCTCTTTTCAAGAGACCGTGGACGATCGGTTTGCCAACTCCCAGGCTTTTAGCGAAATCCTCTTCGTAGTGCAACGGGTTGAAATCACCTGACGCGCCTGCATATTGCACCAGCATCCTGGTAGTGGCTATTTTTTTTAGTGGCGTGATCTCACTGCCGACTTCGACATCTTCGTAATAAAGCTGTTTAGCCATTGTTCCTCCCGCAAAATAATAAGTAGCCCGGTTAGAAATTAAGGAAGGTATTACGCGTAATCAGCGCAACTGCTCCCCTCTGATTTGTGAACGTGCTCTCAATGGTCGTGACCATGGTAGGACCCATCTTGGTTTCACGTCCTTCAATTCCCGCAATCTTTATCTCCATTACCAGTATATCTCCATCGCCTATGGGCGCAAGGAAATCATACTCAACTCCACCGTCGAGCAGTCCCATTGGGGCTCCGGCTTTAGCAAGCCTCTCGAAGAGCTTGAACATATCGAATCCGCTTGCTATTGGCCAACCGGTAAAGCCCGGTGGGGCCATTACGCGGCCCCATTTACTCTGTGCGGCATATTCAACGTCACTGAAAAGCGGGTTGGAATCCCCCACTGCGCGGGCGTAACGCTGAATTGCCCCTTCCTCAATTTTTAAAACAACGGGTTTTTCTTTTTGACCGATCAATTGCTTTAAGCTATCTGTCACAACAAACGCAGCCATATATTTCCGTCCTGATATCTTACTTGCCCACGATGCATACGCTTACAACGCACATGGAGGGGAAGCCACCCATATTATGCGTAAGTCCAACCTTCGGGTCCTTGAGTTGCCTTTTATCCGCTTTGCCCTGCAGCTGTTTATACATTTCATACATCATGCGCAGGCCGCTGGCGCCGATCGGATGTCCAAAGCATTTAAGGCCGCCGTCGATTTGTATAGGCTGAGCACCGTCATAATTGAAACGCCCTGCATCTATATCGTCCTTTACCTTGCCTCGGGCGCTGAACTGCAGGTCTTCCATGGTAACAGCTTCAGTAATCGAGAAGCAGTCATGTACTTCAGCCATGCTGACTTCCTCACGAGGGTTCTTGATACCGGCTTCTTTATAAGCCATAATACCGGCGCGGTATGAGGGCTCTACATGAGCGCCATCCCACTTGGCATAAAGCATCTCTTCACCCGAGGATACTGAAATCTGAATAGACTTGACAAACACGGGGTCCGGCCTGAATTTTTTGACCATGTCCGCCCTGCAGACTATGGCTGCGGCTGACCCGTCACTGACCCCACAACAGTCAAAAAGCCCGAGCGGCCAGGCTATAACCGGAGCATTCATTACCTGTTCAACGGTAACCTCTTTGCGAAGGTGGGCTTTAGGATTCAGTGCGCCATTCCTGTGACTCTTGGCTGAAACCTTAGCCAGCATCATTTTTCCATCCTGCGGATTGAGGTTGTATTTTGAGAAATACTTGGTGGCCATCATGGCGAATCCGCCAGGAGCGGTTAAATTGAAAGAATTTAACGGCATTTTATATCCCATGCCACCCGCCAGGGGCAACCCGCCATAACCGGTATCCTTCAATTTCTCCATGCCCAATGCCAGGCAGATATCATATGCTCCTGAAGCAACCCCGTACACTGCGCCACGCAGGGCTTCAGAACCGGTAGCACAGAAATTCTCCACCCTGGTGATGGGAATAAAAGGCAACTTTAATGTGGTCCCGAGGATTGTAGCGCCACGGCCGACACTGATATCAGGCATGTGGACGCCCCACCATGCTGCCTGGATATCCTTTTTCTCTAACCCGGAATCCGCCAGGCACTCGACGAAAGCTTCCACCATGAGGTCTTGCGGACTCGCATCAAACCGTTCACCGAACTTGGTGCAACCCATCCCGATTATAGCTACTTTATCTTTAATACCTTCTGCCATTTTAATTTCCTCCTTGCGTTATCCTTAATTACGATCAGGCAACTATGGGCATGGCTTTCCAGCCGTAGTTAATAGCAGCGCGTTTCTCATCTGCGGCCTTAATCCTGAAAGCTAATTCGACCGGCATACCAACCTTTATAGTATTCGGATCACAGTCTGTGAAATCCAACCCGGCGCGTCCGCCGCCCTTAAAATCGATAAAGCCGTACGATGCGGGCGGGTCGATGCTTGGAGCCAGGAAGTCGCTGGTATAGGTAAAGATATCACCCAGCTTATCAGAGAACTTGTAAGGCTCCATCTGGTCAACGGCTCCGCAGTCCGGGTTCGGGCATATCCTCTGTACCGGCCAGCTCGGCGTACCGCACTTCTTGCACTTGGTTCCAACCATGCCGTAGATCTCCCGGTTCTCGCGCGAAATGATGGAAAATGATGTAAATATCGTTTCCTCGCCGCGTATTCCGATTTCGCAAGGCATGAGTTTGCGGAACGCGAGGTATTTCTCGTAGCTGCCCAAACCCACTTTAT
>JAPLHK010000034.1:0-5362 GCA_026389715.1 Chloroflexota bacterium | reverse complement strand
AGATTACGTTTGACCGCTTTTTTATCCTTTATCCTGGCTATTTTATCGGTAACCGTAAGATACATGGCATCGCACCCCTGTCCAAAGCTGATGACCATGATCTTGTCACCGGGTTTAGCATCTTCTAATGCAGCCACCAGCATCATCAAAGTCTGCGCCACACCCGTATCGCCAACCGTGGTGAGCATAGGTTCCTGCACCTGCTCAGGCGCCAGTCCCAGAGTCTTGCCAAGGGCTGCATGCGCTCCTGTAAAAGCACAGGCGTAAATAACCTTACTGAAATCCTTGGCATTTAAATTATATTTCTTGACCAATCCCGCTGCCGCCTCCGGTATAAACTTCATGTATCCGGCGTCCCTTATAAAGCGTTCCTCCCACATATGTTCGAGGCGCTCACCCTCAAGACGGCGACGGTCAACAAAATCATGAGTAGTGCAGTACGAGCCATCGATAGTAGCAATTACATCATCCTTTCCCACCAAAAAGGCAGCCCCACCATCACCATAGGTATAATCACCATTGCTGCCAACCTTGCTGACCCGGCAATCAGCGGCTGATACCAGGCAATTATTCAAAGAACCCGATGAAACCGCATCCGCTGCCGCCAGTAGTGCTGCAGTACCGGACTTGGTAGAATCTGTGAAATCGGCTGTCCTGCAATTGGTGTTAAGATCTAATGCAGCAGCTATGATACCCGCATTTTGCCTCAAGGAATATGTCTGAGAAGTTGTAGCGAAGTAGCATCCATCTACCTTGCCTGAGTCTTCGCCCCTAAGACAGTCCTTGGCCGCTGCTACCGCCATTGTAATACTATCCTCGTCCCAGTTAGCGACCGCCTTTTCACCCCTCAATGGCGCAAAGCCCAAAAACAATAACGCCATCTGCATAATATTGCGGTCCAACCGGAACCTGGGGATGTGCGCTCCATACGACTTGATACCTACCATTTTTCCTCCTTAAATCTGATTATTATTTATAATCTTAGCCAACCCATTAGCCTGTGATTTTACACCATATGCTATTCAATCTCAACAGCATTTTTACATATTTGATTAATTTAGTGCCTCCACCACTTAGTGAACCTGATTTCAATTCTTATTGGCTATCCAATTAAAGCCCGATACCTGCTGCGACTTTATCCAGGTGCATATCGGTATCGCCCAGCACGAACTCGGCGGCTTTCACCCTCCTGAAATAACAACCGATATCATGGTCCAGTGTGAACCCGATGGCCCCGTGAATTTTGATGCCGTCTATGCATACCCTTTGATAAACATCATTAGCCTTGGCCTTGGCCATTGATACGTACACATCAGCTTTCGCTCCTGTGGATAACAGCCATGCCGAATAGTAAACCATATACTGCAATCCTTCGACATCCGTAAGCATATCCACCAACTTGTGTTGAATTGCCATAAAAGCGCCGATCGGTTTATCAAATTGTTTCCTGTCCTTGGCATAAGCCTGAGTCATCTCAAGGACAGCCTGGCAGGCGCCTGATACTTCCGCACATTTCAGTACCGTCGCCCGTTGCGCCAAATAATTAATGACCTTCCATCCTTTGCCAACCTTTCCCAGGACGTCAAGGCGGCCTGCCTTAACATTCTTGAAGCGCACCCTGCATAGCCCGTCACCGGCAATTGAAGGTATTACATTGATGGTGACACCCCTAGATTTAGTTCTTACTATCAACAGCGTTATACCTTCATCGGCTGACTCTAATCTCCCGGTGCGGCAAGCGACGATCAAATAATCAGCTACATGTGCAAAGGGAACAAACCATTTCTCACCGTTAATCACGTAATGGTTGCCGTCAATGCTGGCCACAGTATTAATGTCGGATGCCTCGAATTTTCCGGATTTCTCGCTTAAGGCCAGCGACCAGATATTTTTACCATCCGCAATCGGTACAAGATATTTTCTCCTTTGAGTTTCAGTCCCGAATTTGAGGATTGGCAACGCACAAAGGGCAACGGTAGAGAAAAAGGGGCCCGGCAGGATGTTTCTACCCATTTCCTCCATTAGTACAACAAGATCGAGAAAGTCCGCGCCGGTGCCATTATATTGCTCGGGAAATATCAGGCCCAGCCATCCCAGATCAACCATCTTGGACCAGATGGAGGTATCGTAGCCTTTCGCATCCTTTTCCAATTCCCTGACCCTTGTTTTCGGGCACTCGTTGATCAAAAAATCATGGGCCATGGTCTTCAACATATTCTGCTGCTCATTAAGGTCAAAATCCATCTTTCGTTCTCTCCTCTATTAATATGCCCTGGGCAAACCGAGCTTAAATTGTCCAACAATATTTTTCTGCACTTCACCCGTTCCGCCGGCAAGTGCAAGTCCGGGGAACATCATATATAAACGAGTGAAGTTAGCCAACAATTTCGACCATTTGTAATTGATATCTACCTGCGAATACGCCCCGATAATTTCCGTACCTGTAATCGCCAGGCGCTGCATGGCAAAATCGCAGTAGGCCTTGTTGCGTGCTGCCTCGTATACCGGTATCAACCCTTTGCTCATTTTCCAGGTTATCTCGTAGCCAAACATCTTTAAGGTTTCAAGTTCTATAGCCCTTTCAGCTAACTTATGCCGCGTGACCGCATTAACTGCCAGCGGCTTACCATTATAGCGTATTTCATTGCAGTATTTGACCATAAACTCTAAGGTTCTCCTGCCTTTACCATAAAACTGCGGCGCGAAACTGTGCCTTTCAAAGGCCAGCGACTGCATTAAATGATACCACCCGCGGTTTTCTGTACCCACCAGGTTCATTACCGGCACCTTCACATTATCAAAAAACAATTCATTGAATATATGTATACCTGCGTAATTTTCTATCGGTTTAATTGTTATGCCCGGGCTCTTCATATCAAGGATTATAAGGCTGATGCTGTGCTGTTTTTTGGATGCATTGGGATCAGTCCTGGCAGCCAACCAGCACCATCGAGCCCTGTGGGCACAGCTTGTCCAAATTTTTTGCCCATTCACTATATAGTGATCCCCTTCCCTGAGCGCACTGGTTTGAATATTGGCGACATCTGAGCCCGCATTGGGTTCGCTGTAACCTGTACACCATACCCCATCCGGTTCACCGGCAGCAATTGAAGGTAAATATTTCTTGCGCTGCTCCTCACTGCCACAAATCATAAGGGACGGGCCGACCCATCCTATACCGCTCACCCCCATTGTTGTACCGGGTATGCCCCAGTAACTCGCTTCATCAATATAAACGTGCTGCTCAAAGAAAGAAGCGCCCTGGCCACCATACTCCTTTGGCCACGCCATTGTTAGCCATCCCTTCTCAGCCAGTTTTTTAGACATGCTCATGGCGAATCCCCAGTCCTCATCACGGCTCTCTTCTTCCATTCCGCTGATGATTCCCCTGCCGGCTGTCTCCGCTCTGGCGAAATTCCTGACGTCTTCTCTTAACTTTTCTTCTTTTTGACTGAATCTAAATTCCATCCGGTTCCCTGTTACTACTAAATCATAAAATTTAAAAAAATATTTGCACCGGTTGCTCCGGTACAAATCCCTGTGCCACAGCACTACATTTGCTGATCGCCGTGACTATTTATTAGCTGGTATTTTATTTAATATGGGAAATACTCTGGTAAACCCTGTCCTTCCACATTACGCCAGCGCCAAGGGCACGCCGTGCCATACCATAAAAAACAGTTAGGATTAAGAATGCTGTGCCCAAAGGATGGAAAATAAAAGAGAGCTTTGATCCGCCAAACCGCCAATCGACGGTTATTCTCATCAACACGATCACTGCAATTTGCAGGACGATAAGCATTCCGGCATCAATAATAATGTTACCGGACAGCAAAGAACTCAACGGAATAACATAAGCCCAATAAAAAGGGGCCAGGAAAAATATGTAGGCGGCTAAAACAAAACCGACAAGAGACAATGGCGATATTGCCGCTACCGAATAAAACCACTTCAGGCAACCTTCCGTCATGCTGCCCAGGTCATTATACATTTTTGTTGTAATAGTACTGGACAGGTCAACCGACAAGGTCCTCCCTCCCCCCCTAATCATCTCGATCCCAAACCAGACATCTTCCATTATCCTCGACTTCACTACCTCATGCCCGCCTATCCTCATATAATCATCACGTTTAAATAAAAGAAACTGCCCGATAGCCAGGGTAGGCCTTGGCTTCTTAGACGAATGCAATAACCACAGGGGGAACCAGCTCATTATCAAAAAGTAAAACAGGATGGGTATAACTATTTTCTGCGTCAATCCTGATACCTTTTGTTGCGGCAAGCCGGACAGCAATGCTATATCGCCTTTAGCAGCTATGCCTAATGTGCTCCTGATCATATGGGTTTGAGACACGGTGTCAGCATCAATGAATAGTAACCATTGTCCCGCAGCCTTTTGAGATAATTGGTGACAGGCAAAGCATTTGCCCGCCCAACCACCGGGAAGCGGCCTGCCCTTGATTAAACGCACCCTGTCGTCCACCTTCACAATCTTGTCAACAATCTCTGCAGTCCGGTCCTCAGAGTTATCGTCGAGTACAATAACTTCAAAATTCGGATAATCCTGTTTGAGGACAGATGAGATACACTGTTCAATATTATTCTGCTCATTCCTGGCAGGGATCAGAACCGATACCATCGGCGGATTGTCCGGACAGGGAGCCCCCCTGAGTGGGCGCTTGAGTAACATAAGGTTCAATATTATGTTGATATAACATAATATTAACCCCGTTAATACCAGGATTTGATACAGCAAAAGTTTTCTACTCCTGATCCTTTTTAAGCTGTTTTTCTATTTGATCTAATCCAACAAATAAGGCGCCCGGGCTTATTAGCCTCCACCTGCAATCCATTGAATTGTTTAATGATGAACAGCACCGCAATGCCGAAAATAAATGCCATTTCCCATGTATCCGCCCTTGATGCCAACAGGGCAATCAAAGTACCGGTCATACCAAATATGACAATCCAGGAATCATTACCAATGAAGAAACACCTTTAAAATGT
Source organism: Chloroflexota bacterium (assembly GCA_026389715.1). Classification (GTDB taxonomy): domain Bacteria; phylum Chloroflexota; class Dehalococcoidia; order GIF9; family UBA5629; genus CAIMUM01. The sequence continues at coordinate 355 of JAPLHK010000034.1, read as the reverse complement.
AAAAACGGCGAATATGCGTGGCCCAATACCGCCGCTGTAGCCACGAGATATACCACGGGCTGAGACAAATACAATATCCATTTAGCTAAAAGTACGAAAGGGACACCTTTGACGATGTCGGCGATTACGGCCGCAACGCCCCACCATTTTCCTCCCGCCTTAAATACATTTGCGGCTCCCGGGTTGCCATCCCCATAATTACGTATATCTTTATGTAATCTCAGACTGCCTATCCAAAGTGAGAACGGACAGGATCCCAGTATGAATGCTGCTGTAATCAGCACTAAAACAATCGCTATATCAGCCATATCAACTTCATCCGAAACTTATTTGACAATCCCAATTGCGATATGAA
>JAPLHK010000073.1 GCA_026389715.1 Chloroflexota bacterium | reverse complement strand
TAGGCATCTTCGGGAATATTCATAGCAGGTGCCGGGTCCAGGAAAGTAAGGACCCCCTTTTTATGAGCCATGCGCAAACCGTAAAAGACCGTATCGATGTCGTTTTCGAACTGGAAACCTGCCAGCGCGGAATTCTCGATAACGTCGCGGGCACGATCGATATCCACTTTGGACAACTTCAAATTGGCGCCCGGCGCCACCGAGATCATGTTCTTTCCGTCTTTGTCGATCAAAATGATACCGATGCCGGAGTGCACGGTTTTGTCAACAGTAATAAATTCCGTGGAGATACCTACCTTCTTGTACAAATCCAGCCCATACCGGCCATAGCTATCCGAACCAACCCTTGCCACGAACTTGATGTCCGCCCCGAATAACGCGGCCGTAACGGCCTGGTTTGAGCCTTTCCCGCCAGCGCCTTCTTTGAACCGGTCAGCCGTTACGGTCTCGCCTAAAACAGGCAGTCGCCGGCACTTCATGGATAAGTCGATATTGTAGGCGCCGACAATAGTAATCGTTTTCTTATCCATTAGAATTCCAGCTATGCCTGGGATTTCTTACTGCACGCTCTTCTATCCCCACATACAACATGTTTATTTCAATGCTTTTGGGAGCAGGAGGTTATCTCCCCTGATCGTAAAAACGGTGGTAGGCCGTACAGGAATCGAACCTGTGACCAACTGATTAAAAGTCAGATGCTCTACCAACTGAGCTAACGGCCCCTGATTTCCTGTGGATGTTTGCCCGGGAAACTGAGTAAGAAGTCTATCATAACCGCAGCTTTACAGGCAAAAGTACACTTTACTTTGCACAATTGAAGTAATTCTGATTGCATTTATCATACGCTGGTATAACGATGAGAGTATCCTGGGCAACAAAATACTATACAAATCGTGGGTCAAGATAAGCAAATAAAGATTACTGGAGCGGGTGAAGGGATTCGAACCCTCGACGTCTTGCTTGGGAAGCAAGCACTCTACCGCTGAGTTACACCCGCCGGCGTGAGCTTATATTAGTTTTAATCTCATAGCGCTGTCAAGTGAGGTGACGTTGTGTTGCGGAGCTTCAGGCAGGCAGTTTAACATCAGTAAGGTTGAACAGTTCATACAATCCGATATACAATCAGCGGAATTAAATAATAGGGATCAGTTCTAATGAAAAATGATGTCATTAACAACCTGTTTACCCCGGCATCGATAGCCCTGGTGGGCGTCTCGTCTGATATCACTAAACCCAGCGCTGCCCAGTGGTTCCTAAAGAGCCTTATCAATTTTGGCTATAAAGGCAGCGTGTACGGGGTGCATCCGTCCGGAGGGGAGATTTATGGAATTAAGATTTACACCAACGTCAATGAGATCCCGGGTCCGCTGGACTATGTGGTTTCAGCCATACCGGCCAGGTTTACACCGGGCCTGCTCAAGGATTGTGCTGCCAAGGGTGTGAAAGTGGTTCACCTTTTCACCTCCGGGTACAGTGAAATTGAGGATGCGGCCGGTAAGAACCTGGAAGCCGAGGTGGTGAATATTGCCAGGCAAGCCGGTATACGCATAATCGGGCCCAATTGCATGGGGTTTTATTGCCCTTCGGCGGGCGTTACCTTTGCCGGTGACTTTCCGGAGCAGCCTGGTTTCCCCGGAAAGGCCGGCTCCCTGGGGTTGATTTCACAAAGCGGTGGTAATTGTATTTTCTGCATCCGCGATGCCGCATCAAGGGGAGTGTTCTTCAGCAAGGCAATCAGCTTTGGAAATGCTGCGGACATCAATGAAAGCGACCTGCTGGAATATATGACGGACGACCCCGAAACGAAGATAATCGCCATGTACATGGAGGGAGTGGCAGACGCTCCGCGATTTAAAAAAGCATTGAAAGAGTCCGTCATCAGGAAACCGGTCATAGTCAACAAGGCGGGGAATTCTGAAACGGGAGCGAGGATGTGCTCATCCCACACCGGCGCGATCGCGGGGTCGGCGGGTACATGGAGGAGTTTTTTGAGGCAGGCGGGCGCAATCCAGGCGGAGAGCATGTCCGAGATGGTTGACATAAGTGTCGTTTTTACTTACCTGCCGCATCCTGCCGGAAGAAACGTCGCCGTAATTGGCACTGGTGGAGGAGTGGGTGTGCAGGCAGCAGATGATGTAATCAAGGCAGGATTACAGTTGCCGATGCTGCAGGAGGATGTCCGCAGGAAGCTGCACGAAATTTACGGAAGCGAAGCGGGGAGCATATTCAGGAACCCGGTTGATGTACCACCTTTTGCCAGCCATGAGCAATACGTCAGGGCAGTTAAAGCTGTTGCGGACTCGGACAATATTGACATCGTTTTAATTCATTTCCCCTTTGATATCTGGGCACTGGTCAATAAGGCCATGCTGATCGGACCTTTTACCGATATGGTTGCTGAGGTCGCGGGCTCGATTAAAAAACCACTGGCCATCGTCCTGCATTATTGCGTATCCGCCCAGGCTGTGAAGCTGGCGTGTGAGACACAGGAGAAATTTGTGAACCTCGGGTTGCCTGTGTTTCCATCTATACCGAGAGCAGCCGCGGCAATTAACAAGTATTTGGCATATAGCGAATTTAAGGCTGCGCATGGTAGATAGCGGTCAACAGTCGGCGGAGGAATAACATGAAATTCTGGAAGATATTTATAATCTGCGCGGGGGCTATCCTGGGTACCTGGTTGGCGCTGGAGGTCGGGCTCCGCATATTTGTGGAATCGCCTTTGAAGACGGACTTCTACAGCTCTATCACCAGGGAGGAGGTGTTACTTAATCAGCAGGAGACCGGCCTCAAGCTGGCGCAGGGAACCGGATGGGCGCATTTTGGCTGGATCGCCGACCCGGATCACGAGGTTTACATCATTGAAAAGTACAACGGTGATGGCTGGCTGCCCGTGGGACAGACTCGCTTCAGCTCTTTTCTGGTGCGCGGAGCAGGCGGGAGATACCGTATCCGCGCCCTTCCGGCCGATGGCAGCCAGGCGAGGCTGATAGGTGAGGTTGAGGTTGCCTCGGTTAAAGCACTGGCTTCGCCTGTTTACCGGCCGGAGATCGCCGGGAAATGGCAACTGCTGTTTAAGCCCCAGGCTTATGGCTATTATATTAACGACCACACAGTTTACCGGGACGCCGAAGGCAATTGGAGGTTAGTGGGAATAACTCATAAAAGCGACGGTAACTATAATGAGGAGAAATATTTTGCGGTCGGGGTCAGCAACGACCTGCCGCCTGCAGGCGGTATGAAAGAGGAGAAGCCGGTTGCCGACTTCGGTGACCTCGCCTGGGCCCCGCACGTCATTACGGAAAATGGAACGTATTACATGTTCTGGTCGCCTCACAGGCTGGAACGGATGACATCCGGAGATGGCATAACCTGGTCAGGCCGCGAAACCGTCATGCCGGCTCCCTATCACAAGTTTTTCCGCGACGGGATGGTGATCAAGGTAGCCGACGGGCAATGGCTGCTCTATACCACAGCTAAAGAAGCGCTCTTTTCCCAGGTGGACATTTACCAATCCTTCGACCTGCGGAAATGGCAATATATCGACACGGCGCTGCGCTCGGATTGGGGCAGTGAGCGCAATTCACCCTTCGCCTCGACCGAATCGCCCTTCGTCATACAGTATAAAGGCCGCTATTACCTGTCCATAACCTACAATAACGATACCTTTTTCTGGAACGGGCTCTTATTGCCTTTTAAGGTCTGGCTGGACGGTCCATCTTACAACGACACGCTTATCTTTCAGTCCGATAACCCTTATGACTTCGGTGTTTACAGGGGGCAGAGCAATTCGCCCTCCCTTGTTACACATCTGGCGGCGCACGGCCCTGAGTATATATACCTGGCCGATAAAGATACCTGGTTTATAACCACGGCCGGCTGGCCATGGATCGCCACGATAACGGCCGGCGAGGCGGCTATAGCGCCGCTTGAATGGCAGCCTGTCAGTCAGCAGAAATAATACTCAAACGGAGGTAATCTATGGCTAAAATCAGCAGTCCGGCGGAGATACTCACCTATGCCAAGGAGCAAAACTGGCTGGCGCTTACCACTTCTGAGGGGAACATATTAAGCGTTTTCTTAACGCCGGCAGGCAACATGGTTGAGATATATTTTGAGAAGAATAAGGCTACGATCAAAGTGTTGCCAGGCTATGTCTGCAAGTAAATAAACAGTAAGCGATACAAAGCAATTGTCCGGTAACAAAAGCAACGTACTGATAAATGCCCTGGATCAATGGGGAGGCGGCACCAGCCTCTTCTTCTGCTATACACACCTCAGCCATGATATGACCACGGGGCTGTTGATATCCCTGCTGCCTTTTATCCGCCAGGATATGGAACTCAATTACTTCCAGGCAGGGCTGCTTGTCTCGGCCTACAGCGTCACATCGGGATTTTCGCAGATATTGGGAGGATGGGTTGCCGACCGCATCAAGCGGCGCTGGATCAGCATAATGATGGGCCTGCTGGGTGTCGGGGTGAGCGGCTTTGCCGCCGGCCTGATGCCATCCTATTATACGTTGCTCATCGCCATGGTGTTCATGGGCATTTTCGCCGGCTTCTACCATCCTTCCGCCGTGCCCGCTTTGAGCAGCCTTTTTGAAGATAGGCGGGGCAAGGCCATTGGCCTGCATATGATCGGAGGCAGTATCGGTTTCGGCATCGGACCCTTCATCGGTACTGCCATTGCCGCAACTTTGAACTGGCACATGGCCTTCACCATATTGTGCTTACCAGCTTTAATCGCAGGAGTATGGGTAGCGCTGTGGCTGAGGAAAATTGAACCCGTTGCCCCGAGTGGCACACGAGGCATGCCGGTCCCGGTCGGCGGGCAATCCCTTGCCGTAACCGGCGGGCCTACGTTAAGGCAGGTACTCAAATCGGTGGCTCCGGTAGTTATCCTGGTTGTCATAGTGACCTTTACATCCGGCTCGCTCCTGCCCTTCGTTCCTCTGTATCTCGTTGATCATAACGGCCTTACCACTACCATGGCTGCCATTTGGACCAGTGTTATCAGGGCATCGGGCATCGTCGGCAGCCTGCTGGGCGGATGGCTGTCGGACAGGTGGGGCAATAAGCGGACGGTTTTGGTTTCGCTTGTAGCCATCGGGCCGGCCATGCTGCTATTCACCACCGGGAACTATTTTCCCTTGCTGGCAGTGGTAATGATGGCCATCGGCATACTCTGGACAATGCGTGAAACCGCGGTCCAAACGTATTTGATGGGTAAGACCCCTTTGAATTTACACGGCATCGTCTTCGGTATCTATTTCGGTATAGGGCAGCAGGGCCAGAGCTTGCTGCAGCCTGTATACGGCGGCTTGATGGATATGCTCGGCATTACCAACATCTTCTTTTACGTAGCTTTGATAAGCGTTGCCACATCGATCGTTGCGCTGTTTATGGCCAAAAAGCTTTAGACCTGGTGTAAGCCGGGCTACATCGGGGCCTGTTTGATTATCCCGGTGGTAAACATGCTAAATGCCCCTATGAAACAAACCGCGGCCAGGGCCAGGATAAGGATTGCTATGATCAGGGACGTACGGTCTCTATGTTTAATCGCAGGCCGCAAAAACCAGATGGTCAACGGAATCAGCAGGACGCCGATGACGATGCAGATCACGCCGATAACATTACTGACGGTTTTTATAAGGTCCACGGTCTTAGCCCTCTATTCCACACCCTCAAACAGGTCGTGTTCCAGTCGCCCGTTTACGGGCGGCGGATAGGCCCGCATAAATGAATCCCTGTGCCCGGCCAGCCTGGATACCAGTCCCATCATGCTCAAACGCGGGCGCCCGGCGCCAACCTGGCTGATATGGCAGGCCCGCGCCTTTGCCTGCAATTCCCTGGCCGGTTTGGTCAATTGCACCTTGGCGTGCACCGGAAAATCAACCGATGCCAGGGCTGTCAGGTCGATATCCCTGTTCCGCCCGAATCGCCTGGGATCCTGCCCGAAGAGCGGCAGGGCCTTCACCGCAATTTTCAGCATTTTCCTCGACATAACCTGAAAATAGAGCTTGTCCGGCTGAAAGGGCGCGCCCGCCTGTGGATAACTGGCAGGGTCAGCCGCAGCCTGAAAAGCCCTGACCGTAGCCCTGTGGACAGCGATATGGTCCGGGTGGCGGTATCCGCCGATGGGGTCAAACGTTACTACTACCTGCGGTTTAATGTCCCTGATAATCTTAACAATACGCTCAGCCACCTCCTCTACGGGGGCGGCGGCCAGCGCTCCGGGATGATGGTTGTCCTCTGAGCCGGACATGCCTGAATCGCGGTAGCCCAGGCTATAAAGTCCGGCCAGACCGAGTATCCCGGAGGCACACTCCAGTTCCGCCCACCGCAGCTCGGCTATGTTTTCATGTCCGACCAGCAACGGGGCATCCACCGATCCGGCCTCGCCGCGCGTGGCGCAGGCATAGTAGACGCTGACTCCCGCCAGGGCATATTTAGCCAGCGTGCCGCCGACACCGAAGGTTTCATCATCAGGGTGCGCGCCTACGAAAAGCAGTTTATATTTACTCATAATATTTCGGCTAAGCGTCTCAAGACCGGGCAACGGTCAACACGGTTGGCGGGTTGTCTCAATCAATATTTACTGTATTATTATCTCTTCTTTTGTCCTGCCTTGTCCGATGTCTTCGCTGCCGACTTCGCCTCTGCCTGTTTCTTGGGTTTTTTCTCGTTTTTCCTTCCTTTGCTTCCCATGTTTTCCCTCCGTATTAAATTCGCTTCAACAAGAATTATAGCAGGTATGTCGGCGTTGGCTACACAACCAGGTTTACGAAGTCGCAGGCTGAAAATTTGAAAGACAAAATGTTAATTTTGTGGGATGATAATATACACAAGGTAGGATCATCCCATTTAGCGGTCTAAATAAAGTAAGCTTAATTGGAGAGGTGTCATGGTTGAAACAATAGTTATGATTCATGGGATGTGGGGCGGGCCGTGGTACTGGGAAAACTACAAGAATTTCTTTGAGGGTAAAGGCTATCGCTGTATTATACCCACCTTGCGTTTCCATGATATGGACCCGAAAGCAATTCCAAACCCTGGTTTAGGCATAACCAGCCTGTTAGATTACGCTGACGACCTTGAAAAAGAAATCCGCGGAATGAATACTCAGCCGATCCTGATGGGACATTCGATGGGCGGACTCCTGGCGCAAATTTTGGGGAGCCGGGGCTTGTCCAAAGCACTCGTCCTGCTGACACCTGCATCACCAGGTGGGATCAATGCGATGACTATATCGGTAGTCAGGAGTTTCTGGAGTGTACTTATGGGATACGGCTTCTGGAAAAAGCCGAGGCGGCAGACTTTCAATGAGGCAGTCTATTCAATGTTGCAGCTATTGTCGCCGGAGGAGCAGCGGAAGGTTTATGACCGGTTTGTCTACGAGTCCGGCCGGGCCGCGTCCGAAATCGGCTTCTGGTTTTTCGATCCGAAGGGAGCCAGCAAAGTCGACGAAAAAAAGGTCAGTTGTCCTGTCCTGGTTGTAGCCGGTTCACAGGATAAAATTACCCCGGCCTCGGTTGTCAGGAAAGTCGCTGACAAATATAGCGCTGTATCAACTTATAGAGAATTCCCAAACCATGCCCATTGGGTTGTCGGTGAACCGGATTGGCAGGAAGTAGCTGATTATGCCTGCGGCTGGCTAAAGATGGATGATAGTTGCTAAGTTGCGAGTTAAAAAGGAGGCAAAATGGCAGAAGGCGCTCAACTGGATCTGAGACAATCTATACAGAAGCTTGCAGACCGCTTCAACGGTTTGATACCAATTATGCTGGAGATGGGCATCCTGGAGGACATACTGCATAAAAAGATCATCATGTCTGAGAAGGGAGGTTCGAGCTTTACCGTAAGCATAGTGCCGCAGGGGTTCAGCGTGGCGGATGGGGAGGACCCCTTTGCACATGCACTGATGCGTACCACCGCTGAGCAGTGGATAAAGATATTCGCCGGTGAAAAGCCGTACGCGGCAATTTTCCGCTTCGAATTGGATCCCCAGAGAGCCGAAATACCGCTTAACCAGGTCCCGCTGGTTGAGCGTTTCTCATCCATTATGCAGGCCATCGTATCTTTACCGGGGTTAGGTTAATAATAATTAAAGGGGGGCAATTGTGACGATTGCGGTTACCGAGATTATCAGCACCTGGGCAAGCGGGTTAAAATACGAGGACATCCCTTCACGCACGATCGCGTGCGCCAAAGAACAGGTCATAGGTATTGTAGCCGCCATGTTAGCGGGAAGCCGGACGGAGGAATGTCAGCCCCTTTATAAAGCGTTGCGCGAATGGGGAGACAGGGAGGAATCGACGGTCGTCGGGGCAAATATGAAGACAAGCATGCGTAACGCTGGCCTGGTGAATTCCATTGTTGCCCAGACCCTCGAGTGGGAGGATTACCTGAGATCGCAGCATACCGGCGCATCGACCGTTCCCAATGCCCTCGCCGTGGGCGAGGCAGTGAATGCCAACGGTAAAGAGTTCCTGACCGCGCTGGTGGCCGGCAACGAGATCTGCGGCAGGACCGGGCAAGCCTATATAAAAAGCCACCTTTTCACCAACTCATGCCCGAACCACCAGATCGATGCCGCAGTCGTGGCC
>JAPLHK010000005.1 GCA_026389715.1 Chloroflexota bacterium | reverse complement strand
TATCATCCAGAAGAATTGGGTGTGGGCCTCGGTGGTAGGCATGACTATTTTCCTGGTTGTCCTCATGCTACTGCCAGACCCTTTCATTGCCGCATACAGGGTCCCACTGCTCAGCGCCGGCATGGTACATACGGCTATCCTCATTATAAAGCGTTATTCCTATTTCAAAAGCTGGCCCGAACCTCAGTCATGGATAGGCCGGCCGGTGAGAAAGTCATGACAAACCTTGATCCGCTGCTGCTGCCCAATTTACTGGTAATGCTCTTCATTTTCATAATGTTAGTTATCGCGGTCATCAATACGCTGGCCCTGCGCAACCTTAATGATTACAAGAATCCACGTAGTTTTCCGCGGATATCTGTGCTTGTGCCGGCCCGCAATGAAGAGGACAAGATTTATCCCTGCGTGAAATCGCTGCTTGCACAGGATTACCCTGATTTCCAGGTCATCGTGCTGGACGATAATTCAAGCGACCTGACGGGTGCAATATTGAAAGATTTTGTGCGGCAGGATAAGCGGCTGCGTGTCATTAAAGGGCTACCCTTACCTCTCGATTGGCTGGGCAAGCACTGGGCCTGCCACCAGCTTTACCGCGCAGCCGACGGCGACCTGTTGATGTTCACCGATGCCGACACCGTCCACACACCTGATACTTTACGCTGCGCTGCGGCCGCACTTGAGAGTGAGAACGCTGATATGCTGTCGATAGTGCCGAGGCACAAGCTGGGGAGTTGGGCCGAGAAACTTGCCATGCCGATTTTTGCGCTGGGCGTCTTTGCCAATGTTCCCCTGCCCCGGCGGCTGAGACCCAGGGATATAAAGGTATTATCCTCCAGCGGCAAGCTGATGTTATTCCGCCGCCGCTCCTATGAGAAATCCGGCGGATTCGAGGCTATCAAGCAAAATGTGCTGGATGACCTTCAACTCCCTCAGGAGATCACAGCCGCAGGGATGCGCTACCGCCTTTTTGACGGGACCCATAACGTCAGTTGCCGCATGTATCACAATTGGAAAGAAGTGCATGAGGGATTGAGCAAGAACACTTTCGCCGCCTTCGGCTATAACTCACCGCTCTCGGTATTTACCTGGCTCTGGATCACCTTCGTTTTCTGGGAGCCGGTTATCGCCCTCGGTATCCGCAGGATGCCCGATTACCCTCCGCTCCTGTCACTGGGGCTGGCAGCGATCTCTATCCTCGCCTCGATCCTGCTTTTCACTTTATATTACCAGCGCTTTAAATTCCCGCTCTACATGGTATTCTTTTACCCTGCCAGTATCCTGCTGATGACCATCATCGCATTTTCTTCAATGTACCTTACCCTCTCGGGTCAAACTACCTGGAAGGATCGCAAGCTGCCCGACCGCAAGCTGTTGAAGAATGAAACGGCGAACCCCACAAATACAACCAAATTTTAGCGCATCTTTAACCAGTTCCGCAGGAAATTTTTAGCCGGTTAGTATATTATATTAAGCTTGGTGCAGCAAGAGTTATTTTTCAACATCCTGTTCTACATTCAGGCCGCCATAGTGCTCGGCCTGGTTGTCCTGCTCCTGATATCCCTGACCAACCTTTATTACCTGAAACGGCTTGGCAGCTACCGGCCTCCGGCCAGGTGGCCGCGTATTTCCGTACTGGTGCCTGCCCGCAACGAGGAGTCCGGCATTGGCAAGTGTGCAGCATGCCTCCTATCGCAGGAGTATCCCGATTTCCAGCTCATCATCCTGGATGATAACTCCACCGACCGCACCTGGGAGATATTGCAGGAATACGCCGGCAAAGATTCCAGGCTCAGGCTGATCAAGGGAAAACCCCTGCCGGATGACTGGCTGGGCAAGCACTGGGCCTGCCAGCAATTAGCCGATGTGGCCGATGGGGAACTACTGCTATTCGTTGACGCCGATACCTATCATCAGCCCGATATGCTGCGCGGCGCCGCATCGGCTATGGCCGCCGAAAAAGCGGCGCTTATCTCCGCCCTCCCCAAACAGGAGGTGGTAACCTGGTCGGAGAAACTGAGCATACCTGCTTTTTACCTGGGCATGCTATGCGGTGTCCCGCTGGAGCTTACCCGCCTTCAAAGCAATCCGCTGCTTTTCGCCGTCCTCGGACAGTTCCTCATCTTCCGCAGGGATGCTTACGACGCAGTAGGAGGTTATGCCTCGGTGCGGCAGAACGTTGTGGACGACATCGCCATCGGCCGCAGGGTGCACGCCATGGGGCTTAAGTACAAGTTGTTGGACGGCAACGGGCAGGTTTCCTGCCGCATGTATCATAATCTCGACCAGGTATGGAGGGGACTGACCAAGAGCACCTTCGCCACATTTAGCTTCGATCCCTATTTTCTTATATTGATGTGGACACTTGTGGTCATAGTCTTTCTCTGCCCTATCCTGATGCTTATTATCGGACTAATTGTGCCCCAGGTGCCTTTCCTGATAACTCTGCTGGCAGGACTTGGTGTACTGCTGACCTTAATTCTCTGGTCCGTGAGCCTTATCCGTTTCCATTTCCCGCTTTACCTGGTGCTGATTTACCCCGCCAGCGCTGTTTTCATGACGATGATAGCTGTAGCCTCAATGATTTTGACCATGCAGGGCAAGGCCAGATGGAAGGACAGGCTTATGCCCAAATTTGTAAAACTCTGAGTATGGTTCTACTGTCCCGCTGCCACCGCAAAGCAGTGATGTTATAATTCAGGCTGTGCTTGATTACATACTGACTACTGCTTATTTAGAGGGCCTCACCAATTACGAAAAATCGCCGGCTGCCAGGTATGACGCCGCAAACTTTGACCTGCGCAGGATGGAATTGCTGCTGGCTGAACTGGGCAACCCCCAGGCCGGCAGGAAGACCGTCCACATCGCCGGCACCAAGGGCAAGGGCAGCACCGCGGCCATGGTAGCCGCCATTCTTAAGTCCGCCGGCTATTGTACCGGGTTATTCACCTCTCCGCACCTGTATTCATGGCAGGAAAGGATACGTGTCAATGGGCGCCCGGTGGCACAAAAGGACTTTGCGCGGCTGGTGAACACAGTCAGGCCGTATGTAGAGGAGATAAATCAGAGTGGCCGCTTCGGCTGCCTTACAACCTTCGAGGTTTTGACCGCGGTAGCCTTCCTGCACTTCGGGGAAAAGGGAGCTGCCTTCCAGGTGCTGGAGACCGGCATGGGCGGCAGGCTCGATGCCACTAACGTAATTGGACCTGGTATTTGCATAATAACTTCCATCAGCCTGGATCACACCCAGGTGCTTGGCGATACGCTGGCCAAGATCGCCTTGGAGAAGGCGGGCATCATCAAGCCGGGCTGTATAGTCGTGAGCGCGCCGCAGGCAACCGCGGCTGGCTCGGTTATCAAAGAGAAATGCAGGTCAATGCATGCGACGTTAATTCAGGCCAGAAAAGAAATCAAGTGGATGCCGGTGAGGAGCGATTACAAAGGGCAGGCTTTCGACATAGATGGCTTGCGGTACAAATACCGGGTCAGGCTCCCATTGCTGGGGGATTTCCAGATGGAGAACGCTTCACTGGCTATCGCAACTGCCGAGATATTGCAGCAGCAGGGAGCAAATATAACTTATAAAGATATCTTGCTGGGCATCGGCCGGGTGAGATGGCCGGCACGTATGCAAATCCTCAACCTGTCTCCGCTGGTTATCATCGACGGCGCCCACAATGCGTATTCACTCGCGAGGCTATTGGAATCCATCCGCAAATATTTTTCCTATTCCCGGGCATACGTCATCTTCGGATCGTCGAGTGATAAGGATATCAGCGGCATGGGAGGCGAGCTTGAAGGATTTGCTGACCATGTATTTCTTACCAGTTCGCACCACGCCCGGGCCGCCTCCGCGGAATACCTGCAAAAGCTGTTAATAAACAACTGCTTAAATATCAGCAAAGAACTGGACGCGGCAAAAGCTTTAACAGCGGCCCTTTCGATGGCATGCTCCAGGGATCTTATACTGGCGACCGGGTCGCTTTTCCTGGCTGCGGAGATTCAGACAGCATTTACTGAGAGTGGAAAATCTGTATAATTCAACCTTGCACCTTTTTAAGGCGCTCCAGGGCACAGGACTGATGCTTAAACCTGCTGAGGAGGGGTATCCACCTGCGGGGGAAGCATCCTGCTGAGCAGGCGCTGAAGCGTCATGATGTGCACACACTGCCCCAGTGCCATTTGCCATCTCTCAGGCCCAGGCTATGGCTGTCGTTCTCGCCGCGGAATTCGGCAGAGAAATCAGAGATGGTCACGCGTTCCGGTTCTTCAGCGTAGCGTTTGGCTTTCTCGATTTTACCTATGAGGCTGGACTGCATTGTCTACCTCCGCCAAAAGTATATAACGGCGGGTAGTAAAAGTCTATTTATACCTGGGCGATACAGGGTAAATCCAACGTGACAATCTTTTCCCTCAGCCTCTACCGGGAAAGCTCCCCCATGGCAATCTTTTCCCTTAGCCTCTACCGGGAAAGCTCCCCGCAGTTTGCCTGCCTTATTATTCCCTTCACTCTGCCCGAATTTCTCTGCTACAATTGGTTACCGGATGATTACAGGGTTAGGAATATGAAGGACAGGCTCTTTTCAGCGTTAAAAGGCCAAAAAGCTGATTACATAGAAGTCCGCCTCGATGAAAGCAAGTCAAGCCGCCTGGTTTACCGCGGCGAAAGACTGGAGGAAGCGGGCAGGACCGCCAGCACCGGTGGGTGCGTACGCGCACTTGTGCGGGGCGGGTGGGGTTTCGTCAGTTTTAACAGCCTCGATAGGCTGGCAGAAAACGTTTCCCTTGCCGTAAACCAGGCCCAGTTAGTTTCATCTGCATACCTCCATTTGAATCCGCCTGCCGTTTTCTGCTTACCAGAGCATGCGGAGCAAAAATTACCAGTGGACACTAATCCGCACGATTTGGCCGCATCTCCCATCGAATTAAATCTCTCTGCCAAAAAAAATATCCTGGATGAATATAACCGGATCATTCTCGGCACGAAAGATATCCAGACTACCAGCATCGGCTATGCGGACACCAAAAAGAAGGTCACCCTGGCCACCTCTGAGGGCACCTATATAGAACAGGGCCGCATCGACCTGAACCTGCGGCTATCGGCCATAGCAAGCAAAGACGGTGACGTGCAGCAGGTTGGCCTCAGCATCGGCAGCAAAGGCGATTTCGCTACGGTTGAAAACCTGCATGAAAAGGTCCATGACATCGCCCGCAGGGCAGTCGCCCTGTTATACGCACCCAACGTCAAAGGCGGTACATACACGGTAGTGCTTGACCCGGTACTGGCAGGTGTTTTCGTCCATGAAGCCTTCGGGCATCTCTCTGAAGCAGACCATATCTACGAGAACCCCCAGATGCGCCAGCTGATGGTGCTGGGCCGCAGCTTCGGAGGCAAGCACCTTAATATAGTGGATGGAGCCGCTGTGCCCGGTTACCGCGGCAGTTTCAAATATGATGATGAGGGCACGCCGGCGACCAAAACCTATTTAATTAAGGAGGGGGTGCTTACCAGCCGGCTGCATTCCCGCGAGACTGCTGCCAAAATGGGCGAGACGCCCACCGGCAACGCCCGCGCCATCAATTATACCCACCCTCCCATTGTGCGCATGACCAACACATTTATCGAGCCAGGTTCCAACGGCTTCGAAGAGATGATCGGCGGCATTGATGAGGGCGTTTACGCAAAGGACTGGTACGGCGGCACGACCAGCCTCGAGATGTTTACCTTCTCGGCCGGTGAGGCTTACATGATAAGGGACGGAAAAATCACGGAGATGATCAGGCCGGTGGTACTTACCGGCAACGTTTTCACTACCCTGGGCAACATCGATGCCATAGGCAATGACCTGGATATGAACCAGGGCGGTGGCTGTGGCAAGGCCGGACAATCGCCGCTGCCCGTTTCCAACGGCAGCCCGCACATACGCATCCGGAATTGCCTGGTCGGAGGTAAATGATTGGACGATATACTTGCCGTTGCGTGTAAATCGGCCCAAACAGCTGAAGTGTTCCGTGTGACTTCCAGCAGGACCCCTGTCCAGTTTGAAGCCAACCGGCTTAAGCAAATTCAGACCAAGGATTCCACTGTCACGGCATTACGTCTCGTTAAAGACGGCCGTGTCGGTTTTGCCCAGGCCAGCGGCAGGATCAATGCCGCTGAACTTGTCAATATGGCGCTCGATACAAGCCAGTTCGGTTTCCGGGCCGGTTTCACTTTCCCGTACCTGCAACCTAATAATACGGTAAAGATTTACGATCCCTCTGTTGAAAATGTAACAATCGACGACATGATCGGCCTGGGGTCTGCCATCATTGACGCGGTATGCGCTAACACAGCGGGGATACT
>JAPLHK010000010.1 GCA_026389715.1 Chloroflexota bacterium | reverse complement strand
TGACCCGCTGGCCAAGGAGAAGGCCCGCCGTATAGGCAAGGAGGTCGCGGACGCCGTCCGTACGGGCGACCACTCCTACAAGGGCGATCCGGGCATCTGTCCGGTCTGCCATGAACGCAACATCCGCATCATGAGCGACAACCAGACCGTGGAGTGCGGCATCTGCGCCATCCGCGGCAGGCTCTCTATTGTGGACGGTAAGATTAGGGCAGAGTTTCCACAGGAACAACTCAAGTGGCACAGGTTCGCCCCCGAGAGCCTCTACCGTCACAGCACCTACGAGATAAAGCCCTCCAAGGACTACTTCATCAGGAAGTGGCCGGCACTCAAACAGCAGCGGGGGATGTACAAGGAGTTCCTCGATATCGACCGCGGAGCCAAGGAGGCCAGGTGATGGAAGAGCTAACCGCAGTATTGAGATATTTTCCGCAGAACAACCTCGACCGCATAGCCGGCGAAACAGGGACAACCATCACCCTGTCTGCCGTGGTCGGCAAGAGCCGCACTGCTGATGGGGACTTGATACGTGAAGACACCATGAACAGCGCCATCGAGGAGGTCAGCCAGGATGTCATAACCGTGTCCGCCCAGGACGAGAAGGCCTTAACACTGGCTATACGAGCCCTTTTCAAACTCTACCGGGCACCGCGCACCGTATTCGGCGCCTGGGGCAGCTCGCCCCGCGGCAGGGAAATAGTTTACAGGCTCTGTGATGAGTACGACGGCTGGTATTGAGGCATTAAAGACATGAAAGTTGAGAAGGACAGGCTGAACCAGTTAAAGCGCGATGCCATCCAGGGGTTCATCAAGTATATCGGCATGAAGGCGGTATCCCTATCGCCGGGCAGATTCACCACCAGGCTAAAGCTGGAAAAACGCCATCTCCAGCAGGACGGATTTGCACACGCCGGTCTGGTGGCGGCCATGGCCGACCACACGGCGGGCTATGCCAGCTTTTCCCTGGTACCTGCGGACAGGCGCATCCTGACCATGGAATACAAGATAAGCTATTTCCGTCCCGCCGGCGGCGACTACCTGGAATGCCAGGGACATGTCATCAAGGCCGGCCGGCAGGTGCTCTTCACACAGGCTGACGTCTACGCGGTAAAGGGAAAGACCAAAACGCTGGTAGCCAGGGCCATGCATACCATGACCGCAGTGCCCGTGGAAAAGATGCCCAAAGCCTGACAGGCGCTAAACGGAGCTTTAGTTCACGGCCCGGGGGCCCGGGTTGCTTAATCCGATCTTAAAGCATCTCATCGAGATTGAACGGTTCTGAAATCCTTCATAAATAAATTCCAGTGCATCATCTTTTTCCTGCATGCCTATGGCGTATATCATGGGAAGATAATGATCGAGTGTAGGTACGGAGAGTGACGTTGCCCTGTTCATATTCTGGCAATCCAGCAAGTCCTTATGGTTGCGATCCAGCAAATCGCGTTTAACTTTCTCATCAAATTCGATTGCCCACTCATACGGCTTTGCATCCATATTTTCCATATCAACAACCCTGAGATTGTGAACAATATTGCCGCTTCCAATTATCAGGACGCCTTTTTCCCTCAAAGGACCAAGCTGTCTCGCCAATTCGTAAAAATACTGTAAAGATTGGCGGTTCCACCCATTGTAAGGTGAGTAATCCAAGCTCAACTCAAGGACAGGTATATCGGCTCCGGGATAGATATGTTTCAAAATCGACCACGCTGCATGATCCAGTCCCCAGGCATAATCGCCCTTTATGACCGGTTTTTTTACTAATTCTGTTATCAGTTTGGCATCTTCGGGAGAGCCGGGACTCGGATAGCTCAGCCGGTACAACTCATCGGGGAATCCATAGAAGTCATAGATCGTTTTGGGTTTTTCCACGGATGTTACGTAGGTCCCATCGGTTAACCAATGAGCGGAAATTACCAGTATCGTTCTTGGCCTGGGCAATTCCTTCCCCAATTTGGCCAGTCGCTGCGTAAAGTCGTTTTTCAAAATGATGTTCATGGGCGAACCATGACCTATAAATAAAACCGGCATTTTCATAACGGCGCCTCCTCGCACATATTATTTACCACCTTCCTGCCAATCCTATCTTCAATATAAATGTTAAGGCCAATATACGGAAATCACAAATTTGAATGTGGGGCACTATCGCGGCTCAGTCCTTGGAGCAAATCGTCATTAACTTCGGGACATAGCTTGCAAGCTTATCTGCCGATGCGGGATTTTCTCAGATATCCCGCATATTTGTTCAAAGCGGAGTAGGCACGGGAGGCCTGGGTGAAAGACGTGTAGCAGGCCGTGCCCGTCTCCTTCGTAAGCCGGGCTGCCGTCCCGGCGATGATATCAATATCGACAGGCAAAATGAGGGATACCAGTACCGGTTTACCGTAGCGGTCTTTCAGAACATTCATATCGCGGTAGTAGCGTTCAAACCTCTCTATCGCTCCATGCGCAAAGCCTTCTGTCATCGATTTGCTGCCCATCCTTTCCTCAATATACTTCCACATCGACTGCACCCCACCCACCACACCCAGGACCATCAGGCCATCAAGCACCGGGCTTTCCAACAGTGCCTGCACCATATCCTCAGCCTCGCCCTTGACACCAGCCACGGTGTCTACCGGATTGTTGTGCGACCAGATAGGCGGCAGTATCGCATCCAGCTTGTCCAGTGTGGCACGGTCCAGCTGGGGGACCTCCAGTCCCATCCTGGAACAAACGTCCGCCCCGATCACACCCCAGCCACCACCCGGCGCTATGATGCCGACTCTATTGCCCGCCGGCAATGGCTGGTTACTGAAGACACAGGCCATGTCCACCATTTCCTCGATGCTGTCCGCCCTAATAACGCCCGCCTGCCTCAGCAGGCTGGCGATTACCTCTTCGCTACCCGCTAGGGCCGCGGTGTGCGACCTGGCCGCCCTCGCCCCTGCCGCGGAGCTCCCGGCCTTCAACATGATCAGCGGCTTCTTCGCCGTCACCTTCTTGACCGCATCCGCAAAGCGGCGGCCGTCCCTGATACCCTCGACATAGGCAAGTACCACCGATACCCGGTCATCGTCAGCCAGGTATTCCAAGTAGTCCCCGATGCGCAGCACTGCCTCGTTGCCCGCGCTGATCAGGTGGCTGATTCCTATGCCACGGTCGCACAGCTGGAGGGAGATGATATCGGCCACACTCCCGCTCTGTGCGACCACAGTAATCGAGCCCTTGAACGGGTAAACGGGCATCATGTGGCAATACAGGCTGCTATACGTGCTTATCATGCCCACGCAGTTCGGGCCTACCAGGGCCAGCCCCGCGCCGCGCGCCAGGCCTGCTATCTCGGCTTCATAGGCCGCCCCTTCCGCTCCCACCTCGGAAAACCCGGACGTGATAACGATGGCTGCCCGCACGCCCTTGTGTATGCAGTCCTCGACAACCTGCTTTACGCCGGCTGTCGGCACCGTGATCACGCACAGGTCCACCGCGCCCGGTATATCACAGACGCTAGGGAACGACTCCAGGCCCAGCACTTCCTTCTCGCGAGGGTTGACCGGGTAGACCCTGCCCTTGAACCCTTTGTTGATGATGTTGAAGAGTACGCGGTGGCCGAACTTTTCCGGGCTGGCCGAGGCGCCGGCCACGGCAACCGATTCGGGGTAAAGCAGGTATTTCAGGTCAATTGATTGCATGAGTCATCGTCCTTGAAATCAACCACTTGATGTAAAACACCCAAAAATTTATACGGCATCCTTCTTTAATATGTATCCCCGTATGACCTTCAGCGCAGCCTCTACCGCTTCCGGCTCTATGTGCTTGCTCACATCGTTGCGCGTGTGGTAGACCCAACCCTGGTCGTAATCCTTGATATCGAAGCTCATGGCACACAGGTTGGTAGCCTCGATGCCGGCCTCCCCGAAGGCCGCGGCGTCAGTGCTGCCTCCGCCGAACGTCATGGCTGAAATAGTGGAAGGGTATCCCAGGTCTTTTGCGATATCAACGCAGGCCTGTGCCAGCTGGTGCGACAATTTGACGGTGGAATTGAGGTCTTTATCCAGGAAACTCAGGGCTTTGAGCTTATACAATGTGTCTAAGTTCAACACATAGGTTTTTGTATTCAGCAACTCCTCGCGGTGTTTCTTGATGAAGGCGCGGGCGCCGCGCAGGCCGGCCTCTTCAGCGTCGAAGGAGGCTATTATCAGGCGGGTGTGCTTCAGGGCGTTGCTACCGGTCTTCTTGATATCACCGAAAAGCCCGGCTATCTCAGCGACTGCAGCCACGGCAATCATGTTATCGCCGGCGCCGGGCACAACCTGCCCGGTGGTGAAAAATGCCATGGGAAGCACCAGTAGTCCGCAGACCATAAGCACGACAGCTATCCACTGCGGCAACAAAATATTGAATACCAATAGTACTGTAGCCACCAGGGATACGAGAAACCCAAGAACCAAAAACAGTATGCCACTGTTAATAAGAAACACGTAGTATTTCGGTACCTTATCCAGCAGATGGAAAACATATGCGGCATCATGGTGGCCACTTACTACGATCTGCTGTTTAACCTCCCCGGAAGGCTCGATGCTGCCGTACACGTTATAGGCCTGCCGTTTGGGGAAGAGCGGGTCGAGCAAATGCCAGTAGCGGACAAATTGCCCGTAGAAAACGAACAGGCCCAGCGCCATACCGGCAAAGGAGATCCAGGCCAGGGCCGGCGCAAGGAAAAGCAGCACCACGCAGGCGAAATAGAGCACCACCAGGCCAGGTATATACTTCAGGAAACTCCACGGGTGGATATCGAACTGATCGACTTTGACTGTGCCCGCATCGCAGTACTTTTCGAACTCCTCCTTAACCCTTAGTCCAGCTTTGCGCACCGCTTCACTACCGGCCACGCGGCCGGGGAAATTCTCCACCACCTCGTCGCAGAATGCAAAGGTATGCTTGACTTGCTGCTCAGATATGTTTGCTATCTCCTTCATATCGTACCTCCTTCGTTTAGAAGCCCAGCCAGGTGGTTATCTTATCCACCGGTTCACGCGGGGTGATCATCTTGTTGACGGCGAAGCCCTCGTCCGGGTAGCCGATGGTGATGCCCGCGATCAGGCGCTTGGTCTCGGGGATGCCGGCATGCTTGCGCCAGACCTGATCGTACATGATGCCCTGGTCGGCGATGCAGGTGCCCAGCCCGAAATCCAGCGCGGCTAAGCAAATGCTCTGGCACATGGCGCCGATACCCAGCATATCCAGGTGGTACTGCATCTCCTTCTCGGCGCAGATAACGATCTGGCAGGGGGAATCGAAGAAGCGGAACCCGCGCAGCATCCATTTTTTGCGCGCCTCCTTGTCCTCGCGGCTGATGCCGATGATCTTGAATATCTCCATGGCCAGGTCGACCTGGCGCTGGCGGTAGATCCCCTCGTAGGGCTTGCGCAGCATATCGTTGGTGGGGAATGAGCCCTCGTTGAAGAGTTTGCTGCATTCCTCCCGTATCTCGTCCAGCACCTTTCCGCTGGCCACTACGAACTCCCAGGGCTGCGTGTTCATGCCTGAGGGTGTGCGGACGGCCGCCTCCAGTATTTTGTGGATGAAATCCCTGGGTACAGGGTCCTTCTTAAATCCGCGAGTGCTCCTGCGGGAATTCAAAGCCTCAATAACATTCAATGCATGCCTCCTTAAAAATCAGTGACCTGTATTCTACAATTAATAAGGGGGGAAATTCCAAACCGGATAAAATTTAGCTATCGTTTTGATTTTGAGAACATGTTAATATATCAGGCAATGAAAGTCATCGGCGTCGTGGGCGAGATAGGCTCGGGCAAGGATGAGGTGCTTAAGTACCTGCGCGACCGGTACGGCGTGCCCTACCTCTCCACCGGCGATATCGTGCGAAAAATGGCTGGAGAGCAGGGGGTCGAGGGCACCCGGGAGAACCTGGAGGCCATCTCGCGGCGCTGCTTCCAGGACATGGGGAAGGGCTGCTTCGTGCGCATGGCGGGTGAGGAGATAATCCGCCAGGGCTGGAATGTGGCAGGCATCAGCGGCGTGAGGACACCGGACGATGTGGAACTGCTGCGCAAAACCTTCGGCAAAGATTTCATCCTGGTGCGCGTCGATATCGCGGACCCGCTGGTACGCTACGACCGCCTCCGGAAGCGTAATGAGGAACGCGATCCGCTGACCTATGAAGCATTCCAGGCGCAGGACAGGGAAGAGGAGGAGACCTTCAATATCAGCAAAGCTGTTGCCATGGCGGACTGCACCGTGGATAACAGCGGCCCCCTGGGAGGACTGCATGCCGAAATAGATGCGATGGTTGCCTCAGGCTGCCTGCCGGTCAAATAACTTCACATCCACTCTTATTTTTCCCCGCAAAAGCAATTTTTGATATGCTATATGGATTGTGCGCCCTCACTTGAAGAGCGTAAAATCTCAACGGAAAGCAACTTATCAGCGTTGATTAATTAGAAGGTGCTATTTTTATGAAAAAGCTAAGCAGCCTGGTTGCTTTGATTATTTCGGCAACGCTTATATTGACCTCCTGCAGCGACCCAACCACGGAGTATCTCAGACAGGGCGACACCTACTTCGACCAGGGCCAGTTCGTGGAGGCCATCGCGGAGTATACCAAGGCTATCGAGCACAATCCCAATATAGTTGCGGCCTACACCCACCGTGGCGCGGTCTATAACGCCCGGGCGGAATGGGACCTGGCCATCGCCGACCTCAGCAAGGCCATACAGCTCGACCCCAGCCGCGCCGATGACTACCAGAACCGCGCCTTCGCCTATTTAGCCAAGGAACAGTACGACCCCGCCATCGCCGACCTGAATAAGACGGTTTCGCTGGACCCGAATTCGACGCTGGCCTTCTCCAATCTGAGCTGGCTCTACGTGCACAAGGGTGAATGGGACAAGGCCATCGAGGCAGGCAGCAAGGCTATCGCGCTGAACCCCAACCTCTACGATGCTTATTACAACCGCGGCGCGGCCTATTACGCCAAGGGCGACATGAAGAACGCGCTGGCCGATATGGACGCCGCGCTGGCCATCAACACCAACCTTGCCCCGGCCTACAACTACCGCGGCAAGATATATATTTATACCGACAATATCACGGGCGCCGTGCAGGACTTTACCAATGCGCTGGCCATCGATCCCGATATGGCAGAGGCTTACAAGCTGCGCGGCTTCCTCGAGATCGAACTCAAGCGCAGCGGCGAGGCGCTGGCGGACCTCAATAAGGCCATCGAACTGGACGATGCGGACGCCATGGCCTATTTCTACCGCGGCCACCTCTATAACGCCAACGAGGATTTCGATAAGGCGCTGGACGATCTCAACCGTGCCCTGGCCTTAAACCCACCGGCGGGTTCGGCTGCCACAACGTTCGACCCCTTCCGCTACGACGCCGGCGGCATACACCTGGAACGGGCGGTAGCTTTAAGGGGCAAGCAACAGCTCACCCAGGCCGTGGAAGCGGGCAGGAAGGCGGTGGAACTCGATCCCAACTACGCCCGCGCTTATGTTACACTGGGAGAGATGCTCATCGTGAACGGCGACCTGGAAGAGGCCCTCACCACCCTTGGCAAGGCCATCTCGCTGGATCCGAACCTGGCGGAAGCCTACTATAACCGCGCCGTCGCCTACGAGGTAACCGCCATCACGTCCAAGAATTTCAACTACTATGACCTGGCGGCTGCCGACCTCAAAATGGTGCTCAAGGTTACGACGGAACCCAACATCGTCGCGGCGGCCAATGACGGGCTGCGCGCGATGCAGAGCCACGGGTATATCCCGTAGGGGCGTACCTTCAGGTGCGCCCGAATCCACCATCGAGTGGGTTTGAAAACCCGGCCCTACAAAACATCCCTGAAAAAGCCCGCCACCCTGTCCGCCATCGCTCCTTCGCAACCACTCCAGAAGTGGTCGGCGCTTTTAATTATCTGGCACGTTTTAGGCTCTGCTGCCTCCCTGCCATATTTCTCTACTTCGGAAACAGGCGCCATATCATCGTTGCCGCCGCCGATGATCAGCTTGGGTTTGCGGCAGCTCCTCAATAAAGCTGTCGGAGGACTCTCGAAATAGGGCGAAACCAGCGCCACTGCTTTTACCCTCTCGTCTGAGCAGGCCACCGGCAGGGCCACACCGCCGCCGAACGAATATCCCACCAGTCCCAGCCTGCCCATATCAACATTCTGCTGTCCCTGCAGCCAGTCGAGCGCAGCCGCGATATCCTGCTGCTCGGAGATCCCGCCGCTGTGCCTGCCCCCGCTTCTGCCCACACCGCGGAAGTTGAAGAGCAGCGCGGCTATACCCGATTTCACCAGCGCATCGGCGACTGCATAAGTGACGTTGTTGTGCATCGATCCGCCGTAGAGCGGGTGGGGATGGCAGACGACAACCGCCGGGGCGGGTTCCTTCGCCGCGATGCCATAGTAAAGCCCCTCCAGCGTGATATCGCCGCAGGGGAAGGTGATGTGCCGTGGCTTCATTCCTTCTTGTCCATCCGCGCGCCCCACCAGGCCCTCAGCCTGGCCAGCACGGTCTTCTCGAAGCCCTGCTCGGTGGGGAAATAGTATCGCCTGCCTTTCATGGCGTCCGGCAGGTTCTGCTGCTCAACGAAATGACCCTCGTATTCATGGGCGTATTTATAACCTTTCCCGTACCCCAGGTTCTTCATCAGGCCGGTCGGGGCGTTGCGCAGGTGCAGGGGCACGGGGTCATTGCGCGTCGTTTCCACGTCCTTCTGCACACGCCCGTAGGCGATGTACAGGGAATTGCTCTTGGGCGCGGTGGCCAAGTAAACCACAGCCTGCGCCAGCGCCAGGTTGCCCTCCGGCATGCCCACGAAATGCACGGCCTGCTGTGCCGCCACACAGACCACCAGCGCCTGGGGATCGGCCATGCCCACGTCCTCGGAGGCGAAGCGTATCAGCCGGCGCACGATGTAGAGCGGGTCCTCGCCGGCCTCCAGCATACGCCCCAGCCAGTAGAGGGCCGCGTCGGGGTCGGAGCCGCGCAGTGTCTTGTGCAGCGCCGAGATGAGGTCGTAATGCTGCTCGCCTGCCTTGTCGTAGAGCAGCGCCCGCTTCTGCAGGGACTCCTCGATATCGTTCAAAGCAACCTGCCTGCCGCCGTCGGCGCCCGGCCTGACGGCCCGTGCCGCCATCTCAAGCGCGTTGAGCGCCACCCGCGCGTCGCCGTTGGCCATGCTGACCAGCGTCTGCAGGGCATCCGGCGCCAGGTTAACTTTTAAATCCGCCAGCCCGTTTTCAGCGTCCGCCAGGGCGCGCTCGACGATGGTACGGACGTCGTCATCCGGCAGCGCATTGAGTGTATAGACACGGCAACGTGAGAGCAAGGCCGAGATGACCTCGAAGGATGGGTTCTCTGTGGTGGCGCCGATGAAGGTTACCTCACCGTTCTCGACATAAGGCAGTATGGCGTCCTGCTGCCCCTTGTTGAAGCGGTGTATCTCGTCGATGAAGAGGATGGTGCGCTGCGCGGTCAGCTTCCTGCGCTTACGCGCCTCGTCGATAACGCGGCGCAGGTCGGCCACGCCGGCGGTGACCGCGCTCATCGGCACGAAATAGGAGCTCGAAACCTTGGCAATGACCTGCGCCAGGGTGGTCTTGCCGCTGCCGGGTGGCCCCCACAATATAATTGACGGCAACTGGTCTGACTCGATGGCCTTGCGCAGCACCTTGCCCTCGCCGATGATATGCTGCTGTCCTACGTATTCGGCGAAATTGCGCGGACGCATGCGCGCCGCCAGGGGCATTGTGGAATTGTCGGCAGGCTGCTGCCTGTCCCCGGCTTCCTTATTCCCTCTCAGGTCGGGAGAGCCGAGGTCGAACAGGGTCATGGCTGCGGCGTCTCTTTTTGCCTGAGTTCTTCCACCGCTTTTGAAGCCCGCTCGTAGTAATCCTTGACCTTGTCTAAGTAGGTGATGCGCGATGCAATGAGTGTCACGGAGGCGTGGTCCTTGACCCCGTAGAAATCACCGCCCCTCACTTCGCCGTTGTTGGTCAACTCGCGCATGCGGTTGCCCACCGACCGCGCCATGTTGATATTGGCATTCTTGCCGGGCACGCAGAGCAGGTACAACGCCTTGCGGGCATCCTCCATACGGCATTGAATGGAGAAGTGGGCGAGGGCTGAACTCATGGCCTCCATGGCTTTGACTGTTTCCTCACCCTTGCTCTCGAAATGGTCACCGCGCTTGAAGAGCGAAAGACCGTACGAGGATATCTGTGCCTTGCCGTACCCGATGGCGGTCCAGCCGTTGAGCGACTGCACGATGTCGCCGATGCCGATATTGCTGGTGCCCAGGAATTTCGGGTCGACCTTCTCGCTGGCGCGCAGCAGGTCGAAGAATGGCGTCACTATCTCGCGGTTGAGAGCGTCGTTGGAGGCCGCCGATTTGATGCTGGCTTCCGACATCACCTTCTCGTTGTCAAAGAGGAATATAGCATCGGCGGTTTTGTCGATGGATTTAAGGCACAGCGCGGTGTTGTAAACATAGGCGGGCACATTGCTCTCGGCAGTCAGAGGCAGTACGATCAGGGCATAGACAGGCTTATTCACATACCTTTCCTTGAACTTCCGCGCCAGTATGGATATGCCGCCGGAGCCCACGCAACCTGCGCTGCTGGCCACCAGCATGAAAGCGTCCGTCTCAAAGAATTCCCCGGCGCGCATGGTGGCTAAGCACCGGTCGCCGTTGGCGCGCATCATCTCCGCCCCCGCCTCGGACTCCCTGCCCGGCCCGGCGGGCGCCGGCAACTGTATGATGATCAGCTTATCTCCGACCTTGCGCAGCGCGTTCAATTGCGCCGGGTCGTCATTAATAGCGTAAGAGCGCACCAGCACGTCAACGCCGGTCTCAGCCCTGGCACGGTTCGCCAGCCGCACGAACTCCGCCGCGATATTGCTGCCGCAATCGCCTATCCCGATAACCACCAGCTTCATATCGTTTGCCTCCGTCCGGTTCCGCGCACGGACAATCTTGCCGGCCGGTTGATCTCAGACAGAAAAGTCCAACGCATACCCTTGTTATATACCATAACAGATAGAGGATGTCATAGCAACCGCCTTTTACCTGTAGCGCCTGACTTCGAAGCGGTACAGCTTGACAGGTTCCGAAGGCATGATGCCCGCCTTCTGGCGGCAGATGGAAATCTGCATGTCCACGCTGTCGACGCCCTCCAGGTCCGGCAGCAGCAGGCCCCTGCGGCGGCCGGCTGCCACGATAACCCCGTATTTTTTCGCATCAAGCAGCGTCCTGTCTTCCACCGGCTCGGGATGTGTCAGTATATCAACGCTGTAATCGAGGGTATCCAGCTCACCCGGCCCGACCGGGCTGAAGCGCGGGTCACCGGTAGCCGATGATATGGCATTGCGGATTATCTCCTCCGCTACGCTCGGCTGCGTGGGCTCGAAGGTGCCGATGCAGCCGCGTAATTGTCCGTGCTTCTTGAGTGAAACGAACACGCCGGCCCGCTCCTTCATCTCCGGCGATAGCTCCCCCGGGCTGATCACTTCGTGCTTTTGCACATAGCTTTCCACCGCCTTTCTGATGGGGGACATCTCAGACTTTTTGACGATTACGCCGGCGTAGCCCACGACGCTCGAGTAGTCTCCCGTGACGTCGCCGCTGGTCTGGTATTTGACCAGCTCGGCCTTCCTTGCCCCAAGTTCTTTCGCAGCCGTGATCAGGCTGATGACCGGGGCGTAGCCGCACATGCTGATATCGTGTTTGGCGATGCGCCTGACTAATTCGTCCGGGTCGAGGTTGAGGATAGCCTCAATGGCCAGCTTGTCCTTGGCTTTGGCCTTCTCATGCGGCTCGTAATGTGTCATGTCGCTGCTGGCCACGATGACAGCCTCCTCGCCGGTCTCCTTGAACCCCGTGACAACCGCCCGGCCTATCTCCTCATAAACATCGGGGCGCGCCATTGACAGTACGATGGGGACTATCTTCACGCCGGGCTTGAAATATTGCAGGAAAGGCACCTGTACCTCCAATGAATGCTCATAACGGTGCGCCAGTGTATCTTCTTCCAGGTGACTCGATGCCTTGAGTATCGCCCCGGCCAGTTCGCTATTGATCCCCACCTCGCCCAGCGGCGTCCTCCACCTGTCCGACGTGGTGATGCTGAAAGGCTTGCCCGCCCCGCGGTGGTTGGGGCCGATCAGGATAAAGGTATCGGTGAACCTTATGCGCGAGAAGACCGCACCGGCCACCGGCCCGGAGTAGATATAGCCGGCATGCGGTGATACCACCCCTACTGCATCTGTTTTGGCCTTCTCCCGCGAGGTCATGTATTCAATGGTCTCCTTCAGCTCCTCCGGCCAGGCCGGGTAGAATTGTCCCGCGACCGCAGCTTCCCTGATCATGGTTTCACCCCTGTTTTTATGGTATTCCGGATATTCAGGTCGGCGCCGCACCGGGCGCAGCTTGAACCCCTGACGCCGGTCACTTTTATAGCATAACCCACCCGCTCGATAGCCATATTGCCGCATTTATAGCAGACGGTGTTCTCATATTTGTGCCCCTGTACGTTGCCTGTGTAAACGAAGCGCAGCCCGGCTTCCCTGCCGATTTTATACGCCCTCTCCAACGTGGCCACCGGTGTAGGCGGGATATGCAGCAGCCCGCGGTGCGGATGAAAGCGTGTTACATGCCAGGGCGTAAGTTCGCCCAGCTTCTCCTTTATCCATCCGGCGATGCCGGTTAATTGCTCATCGTCGTCATTCAGCGAGGGGATGATATTGGTCACCACCTCCACGTGCATGTTCCATTTATCCTTAGCCCCCTCCGCCGTTTCTAATATGCCGCGCCAGTGCTTCACCTTCGCCAGTCCCCGGTACAATTTGTCGGAGTAACCCTTGACGTCCACCCGCCAGGCATCAAGGTAAGGCCCGATAGTGTCCAGCGCCTCCTGTGTCATGTAGCCGTTGGTGACATATACCGTGTAAAGACCGCTTTGGTGCGCCCGTTTGGCAGAATCGAGCGTGTATTCGAACCAGATGGCCGGCTCGTTGTAGGTCCAGGCCAGCCCGGCGCAGCCGCTCTCTTCGGCCATCTTGACGGCCTCGCGCGGCGTTACCTGGCGCAGGGCATGCCGTGCAGAAGCAGGGTCTTCGACGCAGGCTATCTCCCAGTTCTGGCAGTGAATGCAGTGGAAATTGCAGCCGACCGTGCCGAAGGACAGCACGGAACTGCCGGGGAAGAAATGGAAGAGCGGTTTTTTCTCGATCGGGTCGGCGGCTAACGAGGAGACTTTCGCGTAGTTTAACAGCTCCAACGAGCCGTTTTCGTTGCGCCTCACGCCGCATACGCCGGCCTTGCCCGGATTAATCCGGCAGCGCCACAGGCAAACGTTGCAGCGCACCCGCCTGTTATCCAGCCTGTCGTAAAGCAGGGCCTCCGCCATGGCCGTACTATCTCCTCACGTAGATTATAGCACGCTGATTTGCATTGACATCAAATTCATTCATCTGATACAATCTGACTCCGGGTCGGCATCTCTCCCTCACCTGATAATTTGCGATACACCCGGGCATACTTATCATATACGTAATTCCGTTTAGCATGCCTGGCTTCACGGTATAGCCAAAAATAAATATCATTCAAAGGAGGCTTAATGAAACTCACTATTAGTGTGATCAAGGCTGATATAGGTGGATGGGTGGGACATTGCAGCATGCACCCGGACCTGATGGCAGAAGGCGAGACCTGCATGGCTAAGGCCAGGAAGTCCGGGCTGCTCATCGATTACCACGTCACCCGCTGCGGCGACGATCTGCAGTTCATCATGACTCACAAGCACGGCATCGACAATAGCAAGGTCCACGAGATGGCCTGGAATGCTTTCCAGAGCTGCACCGCCATCGCCAAGAAATTGAAACTGCATGGCGCGGGACAGGACCTGCTCTCGGACGCCTTCTCCGGCAACGTCAAGGGCCAGGGGCCGG
>JAPLHK010000078.1:27897-28485 GCA_026389715.1 Chloroflexota bacterium | reverse complement strand
CACCATGCCGAAGGCCATGGTTATGTAAATGCTGCTCTGGACGAGCCCATCAATCCAGATACCGACAGGGGGCATACCATTTCTCCTAAATTTGTATACTTGCTGTTACGGAAGGTTTACCCATGGCGACTCAGAAAGGACGACTTCTTTGTCTCCCTGGATTTGGCATATAGCACCGGCTGACCCGAAAACTACAGGGGAGCCATATGTTTGGGCCCCTGACATCGTATATTTGCCGGTTGTGCTGTCAAACGTGCCCCCGCGGATTGCTTTCATAATAGCATCCGTATCAGTAACAGTTCCCGCTTTCTCCATGGCCTGGGTTAGAATCAGAAGGTGGCTCGGGGTAGTACCCATCCATCCCGTGTACTTGAAAGGCTGGCCGTGGTTACCGGCGGCGGCTGCTACAAGCGACCTCTGCAAAAGGTCTACGTACTTTGGATTGACCTGTGTTTCCTTCAGGCCAAATGGCCCCGCATAATCTGCTATGAAGCCCTGTGCAGCATCATAACCCACAACTGAAGTATAGACACTAACATCAATCAGTGGGCCCGCATGGCCGACGCGCATATCCTTATACCCGAGGTC